>DATKXY010000244.1:0-7078 GCA_035528795.1 archaeon
CAGGTGCTTGAAATCATCTTTAGGCAGTTGTTTGTAGTTTTTGTATGGGGATTTATATGTTTTTTGGTCCGGCAGATCGATCTGATTTTCTTTCTGGTTCATGCAATCTGCCACATAAAGCCGCGATTGCGCATCCAGCACCAGGTGCCCCACCTCGATATGCTCGCTCCTTTCGAGGTCGATAATATCGAATTCAAATTCAGTCTCTTGGTCAGCGTAAGAGGAGATAAATTCCCTTCCGGGCAGGGGGATCATGGTCGAGTAAAAATCGGGCTGGGGCAGCTTGCCGCCTTTTTTCGGGGAATTCCTGTCGTTCTCCTCAGGCGAACTGCGGCGGAAAATCTCCCGGAAGGATTCCAGGATAGGCCCTGAGACCTCTTCCTGTTCCATTTCGATAACTTCATCGATTATTTTTGAGATCCTGGCGGGAAAAGAGCGCTTGATACTGTCGATTTCCTGAAAATAACGTTTGTAGAAGCGGGTAATCAGCTTTGAATGTTCGCGGGGCAGGTGCATGACCTGGATAATCAGCTCGAGTAAATCTATCTCGGTCACAGCGCAAATGACGGCCAGCAGGCTCAATCCATCCCCGTTTTCCATAAATGGCTTGGACTCCTTGAGGTCCAGGAATATAACCGCCCTACCAGTAAGACAATCCGGATTCCCCCGTAGAAAACGCATCGGTCCTTTTCCTTTCAAGTGTTTGCGCCTGGCAATTTTTTTTATCCTATTTTAAAATATGTATCTGCTATGGGATAAACAAGTAAAACCCGGCTGCTCCGAATGTACAAAGGGAATGTTGATTCTGTTATAGCAATGGCGAAAAAAGCGGCGGCAGCTTATATTGAACGAGTCAGACAGCACTGGGGGTCCGGTTTTGAAAGCAGGAAAAGAGAAAAAAAACGAAACCCGGATCAAGGGAAGCACCAAGCCGGGAAAATCCTGGGCCGGCTTTTGCAGCCGCGCTTCGAAATGGGCATTTTATAGCGGCCTGTTTCTCGGAGCCATGGTCTTTTTACCGGATGACTTTCACGATGGTTTCGAGGTGCCAAAGCTCTTTTGTGTAGAGCTGGCTGCGGTTCTGATCGCCTTTTTCTGGGTCCTCTCATCGGTCTTGCGAAAAGCTGTGATCGTCCGGCTTCCGCTTTGTCTCCTGCCGCTCTTTGTGATTTTCTCTATCGCAGCCGCCTCTGTCGGCTGGAGCCTGAACCGCGGCCTGGCCTTGGAGAGGCTGTACCATGTGAGTGCCTTAGCTGCTTTCCTTATTTTCGCCTGGGGTTTCTACATCGGGAGGGACATAAAAAAGGCGCTTTATTTTATTATTTTCGCTGCGGCTGCAATCGCCCTCTGGGGCCTGATGCTGGACTTTGTGGAACCCTTGCGCAAGGCGGTTTATCCCGGCTATGGCTACGATGAGGTTAAGTCACGCCAGGCTTTCGGCTATTACGTTGAGCTTATTTCCAACCAGGGTAACCCGAATTTTTTGCTGCATATCCTTGTTCTCACAACCCCCGCTGCATTGGGAGCATTGCTCTTGAAGCTGACAGACACGGACCGGAGGGGCTCATCCGCCGGACGGTGGCTTCTTGCTGCCGGCCTGGCCTGTGCCTTTTTAGTGCAGCTTTTGTGCTTTTTCAGATCGCAGAACCGCTCGGGTGTGCTCTCGTTAATTTTAGCCATGCTTTTTTTCGCCGGCGCGACGCTTCTCTTCAAGAGAAAAGGGCTGATAAGCTTCCTTTCGAGAAACCTGCGCAGGCTTGTCTTCCTGATAGCCGGCCTGCTGGTGGCAGCTTCTGCGCTGACTTTTTTTTCTGATACAGGAAGGTCTCTGGCGCTCCGTGTAAAAGAAGATGCGGAAAATCGTCTCGAGAACTGGCAGACCCGCTTTTCACACCTCAGGGACCCGGAAAACATCGATGTCTATTCCCGGGTGATTTTTCTCGAGACCGGATCCCGGATGATCGCCGAAGATCCTTTATGGGGAAAGGGTATCGGGCAGTTCGTCATCTATTACCCGCGTTATAAAACAGAAAAACAATGGGACCTGTTCAAATTTTACAATCCCGAGATCCTAAGGTGGGCCGAAATTCCGCCCCAGGCCCATAATGAATACCTCCAGCTTCTGATCGAGCTCGGGCTTTTTGCCCTCGGCGCCTTTCTCGTGTTCTGGCTCCTTTTCGCGCAGGCTTTCTGGCGGTGTTTGAAAAGAATCTCCGGAGAACTGGAATTCTTCCTTCTGCTTGGCGCCGGTGCGGGGTTGCTTGGCACCCTGTTTAACTCCCTTTTTACTTTTCCGCTGCAGACTGTCACAAGCGCAATCTTTTTCTGGTCGGTTACGGGTCTGCTGCTCGCCCGCTGTGTGGCAAGAGGGAATGAAAAGGGCTGCCGCGAGCTTGCATTCAAATTCTCTTTGCAAAAACCACTTTGGAGGATTGCTCTCGGTTCAGCAACTGTTATCTTACTCGGGGGATGCTTTTGGAGCTCGGTCAAGACTATCAGAGCGCAGTATATTTTTTTCGATGCTCTTAAAACCCACGCCCATGATCTCGGCTACAGCATCCAGCGCAACCGGAAAGCAGCCGACCTTCTCCCGCACAATTTCGGGATCCAGTACGTTCAAGGCTGGCTCTATCGGCTGGCCCATGATACCACCGGGGCGAGGGTTTATTTCGAGCGGGCGATACATCAGGACCCTTTCTTTCCGGAGCCTTACATATATTTGCCCGAATATTATTACCTGAATGGAGATTACGCCAAAGCGGAAGGTCTCTTGCGCCGCTACAGCGAGATCTACTCCCCGGGCTTGCCCCCGCAGTCTGAATACCTCTGGGGCCTGATTTGCTTGCAGGATTCCACCGGGGACAGGATCGCCGAGGCGGACAGACACCTGCGGAAATATGGGAGCACCAATGGGCTCCTGGCCCTGGCCGATGCCTATTACATAAGGGGCAGGCCTGATTCCACAGTCTCGATTCTGAAAGGTTTCGCAAGGACCTTGGATCCGGACAGGGCCCCTGAACTTTTCATACAGGCAGCACACCTTTACGGCCTGGCCTCTTTTGTGACAGGTGACAGCGCGACTGCACGGGAGCAATTCGGTAAGGTCATTCAGCAGGGTAACCAATATGGTCACGGGGACCAGTTCGGTAAAATTTACGAGAGCGCCCGAAACATACTTAAGGTGCTGGATGCTGAGAAAAAGTAGGATTTCTCTTTTATGCTGGGGTCTATTATCGACCTTTGCACTAGGGGCGACCCTGAGCTCCCCGGCAGGTCTGGACCGGGCGGGAGCTTCTCTTGCTGCAGGACTCGGGCCTCTCGGCCTCAAGCCCCATGAAATCACTGCAGGGTTCGACAACGCTGCCGCCGGAGTGAGCGGCTCAAGAGAAAGCCTGGGCGAGGTTGTCGACCGGTGTGCTGAATTTGAGAATGAGCTTTCGGCAATCAAGCGGCCGGGGGATTACCTCGCCTGGAGCCGTAAGGTTCTGGGCCTGGCTGAAATAAGGAGCCCGGAGCCGGGCTCTAGCGGGATCAGGCTGGCCCTGAGAAAAGAAATAGAGAGCCTTGACTCCCTGATGCCCGGCGCAGGCGAATCTCTTGTAGACCTTGTCCTGGCCGATGAGTTGCTCCGCTCAGCCTTCTGTCTGCTGACATCGGCTGAAAAGGAGGAACTCGACAGTCTTGTCAGGGGTTTCAAGCTCCAGGAAGACCAGTGGCCCGACTATCCGGTGGAAAGGATGCTCGAACTGGCCGGAAGGGTTGATCTGGCATCCCTCTGGGCCGCTGCATCCGAAGCGGAGCGGGCGGCCTCCGGCCTCCTGGTGTGCGGGCAGGTGCGTGTCTCTCAGGCCGGGAAGCAAGATCCCCGGCCTCTTCTTTTTCTCGATACGCCCTGGGGAGCCGTGATTGTCGGAGGCGGGGGTCCTGACACTTACCGCGAGACTCCCTTGCTCATTGTCGACCTGGGGGGAGATGACAGTTACAGCCTGGGGTCCTGCAGCTGGCGGAAAGTGAGCATGATTGTCGATCTTGCGGGTGATGACCGCTATATCGCCGGGCACGGTTACAATCTTGGGGGCTCTCTCTCGGGTCTGTCCTGGATCGAGGACCTCCAGGGGAATGACAGCTACGAGGGCGAGGGGGCGTGCTATACTTTCGGTTCAGCGGCCCTGGGGGTCGGAGTGCTGGTGGATCATGCGGGAAATGACAGTTACCTGGGCGGGAGTTTCAGCCAGGGAGCCTCGTTTTTCGGCCTGGGAATGCTGGCTGATTTTTCCGGTGACGACAGCTACAGGGTTTCTTTCTGCGGCCAGGGGGCATCCGTGGGCCCCGGGGCGGGATTGCTGATCGACCTGGAGGGTGATGACAGCTATGCCGCCGGGGGGCTTTATCCGGACTGGAGGGAAACCGGGGCCACCAAAAGCTGCGCCCAGGGCGCGAGTCTGGGCTTACGCCCCTTTGTCCGGGGCGGTACGGCATTGCTCTATGACCGCTCGGGTCGCGATAGATACAAGATCGACTATTTCGGCCAGGGCGCCGGTTACTGGGGCGGAACCGGTATATTGATCGACATTTCCGGGAGCGACTTTTACCAGGCCGGGCGCTACGGCCAGGGGTGCGGACTGCACCTGGCGACCGGAGTGCTGGCGGACATATCCGGGGATGACAGCTACGAAATAGGCGGTGTCGGCCAGGGCGCGGGTGAGGACCGGGCTTACGGTGCTCTCCTCGAGGGAGCGGGCGCGGATCTCTATCAGGCCGGCTGGATGGCCCGCGGAGCAGGCGGCACGGGCGGTGTGGGCCTGCTGCTCGAGCTGGGCGGGGATGACCGGTATCCAGAGTCGCGCAAGGCCGCGGATGGCTTCGGCAGCCGCTGGCAGGAACTCGGGTCCCTGGGATTTCTGATCGACTGCGGAGGGAATGACCTCTATGGCAATATCAAAAAGCAAGGCCTTATCAGGCGCAGCGGCACATGGGGCGGGTCTGTGGACCTGCCGGTTGATCCTGGGAATTGAGCTGGCCTTTATCTGTGCATCCCCGGCTCGAACCGCGCTTGCGGCCCAGGCGGTTCCGGATGTTTGTGTCCGCGTGCTGGTAAAAGAGGCTGGATCCCCGGAGGTCTTTTATGCTGACCCGGCGCGCTGCGACAGCCTGGTCGATCTCCTGGCATCAAGGTGCAGGGAGCGCCCGGATGAGCTCTTGGAGCTCCTGGACACCCCTTGGGCGACCCATTTCGAGGTGCTTCGCCGGGCGCTTGAGAAAGCCGGCGCACCTGCCCGCGAGGCCGTGATCCGGAAGATCGGGGAGGCGCCGCCGAAGGCTGAGCTCTCTCTCCTGCTGGCTGTTTTTGAAAAGCTGGGAGTCCGGGGGGATGAACGGTACCTCGAGGGAGCTTTCAGGTCAGGGGAACCATCCGTGCTGGTATGCGCCGCACGCTGCCTGGCTTCTTTCGGGGAAGGGCCCGGGCCAGTCGAGCGTCTCAAGCCTCTCTTCTCCCAAAGCCCGGCCCAGGTCCGCCTGGCCGCCGCCTGGGCCGCGGCCAGGGTCTATGAGCGCGATCCGCAGGAGAGAATTGCCCGGACGCTGACTGAGGCGATCCGGCCCCTGCTCGATGATCCCATTCCCCTGGTCCGGTTCACTGCCGCGGAAACCCTGAGGATTGTCAGCGGACCGGAAAAAGGTATCCCTGAGCCGCTCTATCCCGGCCATTGACAGACCGGCCTTGGACGGACCTGCATTGGAGGCGCTCAACCCAGGGCTTCGCGCAGGAGCTCATTGACCAGCTGCGGGTTGGCTTTACCCCTGGTTTCTTTCATCACCTGACCCACGAAAAAGCCGAACACCTTCTCTTTGCCGCTCTTGTACTCCTGTACCTGACCGGGATTGTTCTCCAGCACTCTTTCCACAATCGCCTTGAGCGCCCCTTCATCCGAGATTTGGACAAGCCCCTTCGCCCGGACAATCTCGCCTGCAGATCTTCCTGTCCGGCACATCTCCTCGAAAACCTGCTTGGCGATCTTGCCGCTGATCGTATTCTCGTTCATCAGGGCGAAAAGTTCGGCAAGCTGCGCGGGTTTCACAGCGAGCCGGGTGATTTCGATATTTTTTTCGCTCAATACAGCCAGCACCTCGCTCATGATCCAGTTACTCACCTTCTTGGGCTCGGTACTGGCGGAAAAGCCCACGGTTTCCTCGAAATAGTCGGCCACTTCCCTGGTGGCGGTCAGCACGTTTGCATCATAGGCCGGCAGGCCGTACTGGCTGACAAAGCGGATTTCCCGCTCGCCGGGCAGCTCGGGCAGCGATTTTTTTATTTCTTCTATCCAGGACCTTTCTATTACCAGAGGCAGCAGGTCCGGGTCCGGGAAATAACGGTAATCATTGGCTTCTTCTTTGGTGCGCATGGACCGCACCACCTGTTTGTCGGCGTCCCAGAGAAGGGTTTCCTGCTCGACCGTTCCGCCTGATTCGAGCACGCTGATCTGACGTTCCACCTCGTAATTGATCGCCCGCTCCACACCGCGGAAAGAGTTCAAGTTCTTGACCTCAGTGCGGGTGCCGAATTTCCCGGTTCCCTGTTTTCGCACGGAGATATTGGCATCGCAGCGCAGGGACCCTTCCTCCATGTTCCCGTCACAGACCCCTAAATAAAGCAGGGTCTGGCGCAGCCTGTAGAGGAAGGCATAGGCCTCGGCCGAGGAGCGGATGTCCGGCTCCGAGACTATCTCGATCAGCGGGGTGCCGCAGCGGTTGAGGTCAACCGCGGTCCCGCTCTCTGTGATCGTATGCAGGCTTTTGCCTGCATCCTCTTCCAGATGGATCCGGATGAGTTTTATCCTCTTGACAGTCCCGTCCTCCAGACGCGCCTCCACATAGCCGCCGGTTGAGAATGGTCTCTCATACTGGCTGATCTGGTAGCCTTTGGGCAGGTCCGGGTAGAAATAGTTCTTGCGCGCCAGGATAGACTGCCCGTGCAGCGTGGCCCTGAAAGCCAGCGCAGTTTTCACTGCCATGGCCACAGCCTCGGAGTTCAATACAGGCAGCGCCCCCGGAAGTCCCAGGCAGACCGGGCAGACAT
>DATKXY010000245.1:0-2397 GCA_035528795.1 archaeon
AACCAGACTACATACTCGGTCTTAAAGGACCAAGGAAAAACGGTCTCCAACCGGTCGATCCATGATAATAATACCCCAAAAATAAAAAAGATTCAATTTTCATTATTCGTGGGTGAGCCGTAGGCTCATGAAGGACTACTACGAAAATAAAACCCGAAGTGGATTATTTTCATCCTTTCAGGGTGACGCGTAGCGTCATGAACGGCTGAATTCCAAAAGGTTATTATAAAAACTACCGGTTGTCGTTTGTTTATAATGGTCTGGAGCAGCGACGAGTTTTATGAATAATCCGCGTTAATAGAGGTGAAATTTTTTCAAACGGTAAATAAAGGCATCGCGGGATATGGACAAGAGGCGGGCCGCTCTGGACTGGTTGTTGCTGCAGAGTTTGAGAGCCTGGGATAGAATGGATTTTTCATGTTCCTCCCAGTCCAGGCCCTCAGGAGGGATAATAAATCCCTCTCCGGTTCTTTCCTTCCCGCCTCCTGGGCCCGCAAGCTGAATTTCCTCAGCCTCAAGCCTTTCTCCGGCGGTAAAGAGCATGGCCCTTTCGATCACATTGCGCAGCTCCCGGACATTTCCCGGCCAGTGGTGCGAAATAAGTTTTAACTCTGCCTCAGGAGTGAAACCGGAGATATTTTTATTGAACTGCTGGTTAAACTCGGCGATAAATTTTTCGGCGATCAGCAGCGCGTCCCGGCCTAATTCCCGGAGAGGGGAAAGGTAACAATGGACCACGTTTATCCGGAAAAACAGGTCCTTACGGAACATGCCCTGGTCCACAAGCTCCTCGAGATCCTGGTTGGTGGCTGCTATCAACCTTGCGTTAACCTCCCGCTCTTTGACCTCGCCCAGGCGCCGCAGCTTTTTACTTTCCAGAAAAGAGAGCAGTTTTGTCTGCAGCTCTAAAGGGATTTCCGCAATTTCATCCAGGAAGAGGGTTCCTCCATCGGCCTCTTCGATAATTCCCTTTTTGTCTGCGGTCGCCCCGGTAAAAGACCCCTTGCGGAAACCGAAAAGCTCGGCTTCAAGAAGACTGGCGGGAAAGGCTGCGCAGCTTAGCTCGACAAAAGGACCATCCGCCAGGGTACTGCTGTAATGAATAATCCGCGCCGCCAGATTTTTGCCGGTCCCGCTCTCACCGAACAGAAGCACGCAGGTAGTGGGGGCGGAGGCCACCTTGATCAGCAATAACCGGGTCTTGTACATCCGCTCATGCTCTCCCAACATGGCCGAGGGGGCGTAGCGGGCGCGCTTGTCACGATTTAAATATTCCATGCGGCTGCGCAGCTGGCTCATTTCGAGCGTCTTTTTGACTGCCAGGCGCAGTTCCTCGAAATTGAGCGGTTTGGTGATATAGTCGTTCGCCCCCTTTTTCAGCGCCTCCACCGCGGTCTCAATGCTCCCATGAGCGGTCATCACGATCACAGGCAGGCTTGAGTCGATTTTACGGATCTCGACAAGCAGACTGATCCCGTCAATCTGCGGCATCATCAAATCGGTAAGCACCAGATCCGGCAGTCCCTCTTTGCGCAGAGAAGCCAGTGCCTCTGCCGAGGAGGTGAAACAGCGCAGGTTATAGCCTTCTTCACTGAAAATTTCTTTCAAAAGCTCGATACAGTTACGGTCATCTTCCACGATAAACAAGGTGGAGCTCATTGCCGCCTCCCGCTGGTGGTATCACCAAAAGCTAATTGCCGGGCCAGACGCTGGACTGTCACTTCACCGATACCATCGACCCTGTCTGCCAGATCATGTGCATCACGAAAAGGCCCGTGAGCCTCGCGCTCGGCGATGATGCGCCCTGCCAGGCGCGGCCCGATACCCTCAACCCGCTGGAGAAGGATCTGATCTGCCCGGTTAACATCAATCGGCAGTTTTCGCGCCTCGAGTTCTTTCTCGACAAGCCTCAAAACAGCAGAATCCTCCGCCGCCGGCTCGAGGGTAAGACCCTCCACGGGGCCTTCCCGCGCCAGCTTAAGCCGCAAGCCGGCTCCCAGAACGGCCAGCAAACAAAGTAAAAGGGCCGCCCGCTTCTCATTTTTTGTAAAATATCCCATGACCTATAGATCGGACCATTCACAAAATTCAGTAGAAAGGAACAGTCTTTCGGTCTCTCAAGCATTTGCTCCAGACCGGAAAGGAACTGTACGGGCATAGCATGCTATGCCCGTACAAGACAGGAATCAGATGTTTAAAAACCGCTTTTGACCATTTCCAAAAATATTCTGACTTCTGACTTCTAACCCTAAGAATCAATACCGTTCACTTAAAGCGACAACACTCTCTTTTTGTCACCCCCGCGAAAGCGGGGGTCCAGAAAATCGGCTTAAAAACCTGGATTCCCGCGCAAGCGGGAATGACATCGTTTGCCTTTCCCGCCTAAAGTGAACAACA
>DATKXY010000246.1:0-8551 GCA_035528795.1 archaeon
GGCGACAGCCAGATTGTTACAGTAGCTTTCACTCCACAGGCAGCGGAAACTTACACGGATTCTATCATTATTACGAGTGACGCTACGGAAGCAAATACATTATCAGTGGGTTTAAGCGGGACCGGGATAACCGCGCTGGCCGGCGATATAGACAACAGCGGCCGGGTCGACATATTCGATTTGCTCGAGCTGCTCAAGGGCCTGGGAAAAGGCTCCACAGCAAGAAAGGCGGATGTCAACACTGACGGACAGGTCAATATATTCGACCTGCTCGCTTTATTGAAACTGCTCAGCGGAGGTTGAGTTTCTCTCTTTGAATACTTCCTGGCTCGTTAACAAGTTTAAAAGTTATATTTCTTGATCTTACGAATCAATACAGTGAACAATTGTGTTAGTTTTTTGAAATGAAAAGAGAAAGAGAAAAAATTCAAGAGCTACGGAATACAGGCTTGGAGGATAGGAATACTTTGAGCGAAATGTAGAAAAGATGGAAGGATTAAAGAATTTTGGAAATATTTGAATGCCTTTCTGACTTATAAAATCCTGAAAGGCAAGAAAAACTTGCTGTTTAAGTGAGAATTACCCATTAATTCCTTAATTTTAGGGAAACCCTACCGCCTGTCCGATTGACAATCCCCGTTAATGCAATCCCCAACTTTTCGAGCGGACCTTTTGTCAGCTCGCAGTCGATATTTTTCTTTTTGAAAGCCTGAGGCTTATAAGAAGGTAAATCGAGCTGGCGATAAGGAGCGGTGACGAATAAACGCCGGGCATTGGACGTCCCAGGTAAATTGTGCCCGCAAAATGAATTATACCGTTGAATATCATCAGTATGCCAAAAATATATGAAAAATAGCGCAGCCATTTCACCTGGCGGAAGGCAAGCGGGGACAAGAACAAAAGAATCAGTAGGCCCAGAATCAGTCCTCCTATCCAGATTTCGAATTTAAATTCCGGTAGAGGGAGATACGGCAAATGTTCTTTGATATTTCTAACCATTGGATTGTAAATTTGCAGAAAGCCGTTTACCGTCTCATCGGCCACATGAACCGCCAGCGCCAGACAGAGAACAATCCACGATATCCCGAAATGGGATATAAACCGCCGTCTTGAGTCCATTAAATTAAAACCCCCCATATAGAAGTAGGAGTTGAAAGCGTTATTTTGACCCGCTTTTTAACTTCGGACCTTGACTTTCGCTGGATTGGCTCGGATAAAGCAATCCTTTACGTTTTTCGATATACTAAACGTTTTACTTAAGAATATCAATGGTTTAACCAACTAAAACCGGGAAAAAAGATACAGCTTTTTCTCAGTTCATAACAAGAAGAATGATTTTGCGACGAAAAACATCGCGCTCGGCCAATTCGAAACAGGACCTAACAAATAGCTTCCTGCTGACAGCCACCTTTCCCTGCTGCATCCGGTAAGAAAACAAAGTAGAGCCCTGCCTTACTTCACCCTGTTCACAAGTCGACAAGATTTTTCGCTTCTCTGGCTGCTTAATATGCTAAATTAATGTAGCACACTATAGGAATAAGCAATACCGATATTCAGTGTTCTCTCCTGGCGCCTGCATATCTCTCCCTCTGTTCCCGGACACTGATTCCGATCTTTTTATCACCGTGTCTCCCTTTTCTCATATTCCAAAACCACACCGGTCGAGGCTATCCAGTTCCCTATTTTATATTAGTTGACAGGCCCCTGCGGGTTTGGCATAATGTTGTATCAACTCAAGGTTCTTTCCTTTTCCCGATCAATCAGGAGGGGAAAATGCTGGATCGATTTTTTTATCTCTCTTCGGCTGTTCTGTTCTCTGTTTTATTAAGCGTCCCGACCCTGGCTGCACAGCAGGAAAAGCTCCCCGGCTGCTGGCCCCAGGAATATACTGTCCAGCATGACCCGACCGCCGGACTGCTGACTCTTTCCACGCCTTATTACCAGGTCGTACATGACCTGAGAGCCGGTGGGGTGATCTCAAAAATCATTTACACCCATGGCAGGGCCGGGAACCTGCTGGTCAAACCGATTGAATCGCGGGTGCGCCTGGCGGATGAAAACCGCACAAGTCTGGGTGATATTCACGCGGCGGATGCCAGGATCTCCTGGTCTGAACCCGGGCTTTACCCGACCGTGAGTGTCGAGTGTTCCCTCCAGGATGAAAAAGGCAATAAATCCGGAATTACTGTCCGCACAACCTATAACTACCGCTGGGGATATATTAAAATCAACAAACAGTTTATTTTCCCTGCCGGGGAACCCGTGCGAGTCAAAGAAATATGTGCGCTCTCCGCTGTATTCCACCCCAGCCTGTCCGATTACGGCTACCGGAGAGGGATTGCGGAACAGGAGCTGGCGGACCCGTTCGATTTCGGTGTCTGCCAGTGGGGCAAAATTCGCCCGGGGACCCATTTCGACAATCCTTTGCAAACCCGTTTCGTTCCCAGATACATCGTGCTGGCAAACCACGGGATCGAGGGTATCGAATGGTTCGTGTCCTCGGACCTGTCCCAGTGGGACTATCAGCTCACAGGCCGGCCGGGCGACGGGTTTTGCTATGTGGGACCCAGCCTGGAGCCGCTGGGAGTTTCTGTCTCGGTCTCAGCCGTCAGCCTCCCTCGCGGCTCGGTCGCTCTCCAGGGCAGCTACACATTCGATTACTATATCGGCATGCCCATACTCGAAGGGCACGCCAACCCCATATTCTGCCACGCTAGTTTTCAAAGGAAAAACTGGCCTTCCGGGGAAAGAGTCAGGGAGTGGGCTGAATCCGGCATAAAGACAGCCCATTTTCACCATGACGGCGATACTTTCCGGGACGGTCTGTTCTGGCGGGACGGCACATACCCGCCTTTCGGGCCCGAAGACATGAAAGAATACGACCGGGTGATCGAAACCTGCCACCGTTACGGGATCAGGGTGGCAACCTACTTTTCCAACAAGGAGCTGTACCCGACAACTGAAGCATATAAAAAACACGGGGAAGAATGGGGCAGGAAGGCGGATGACCAGGGCGCTCTGCGGCATAACTATTATTCCGGGGATGAGTACGGCGCGCAGATGTGCCTCAAATCCGGCTGGCTGGATTATTTCAAGAACTATGTCAACACTGTGCTGACAAACCACAAGCTCGATGGGATATACTACGACTGGAACTGCGCTCTTTTTTGCAACAACCCGCTGCATGTGGGGAAAACATCGAACAATGTTTCAGGAGAAAAGGGACTGGGCGCCCTGGCGCTCTCCCCTACCGGCCACTGGGACATGGATGAACTGATCGGGCTGATGGAATGGACCAGAGAGCGTGTCGGGCCGGATGGCCTGGTGATAGTGCACAACACTATGGTGCCTGCCTGTGTTATCGAAAACTTTGCCAATTATGTTGTAGCCATGGAATGGGGCTATGGGATGCTGACCGAATCAGTCCCCGAGCCTAAAGAGCTGCCTCTGGAATGGGATTTCATGGGCGCCCGCTCCCGCGGCGTAATCGGCTATGGGACTATCGCCCGGGGAGCGCCGCAGTATCTGCACCAGCTCCTGGCCCTGGAAACTTTGCTCACCTCGGTTGCGCCGTGGCCTTTAAGCCGCGAGGCAATGGACCTGTTCAAGATCCTCAAGCCTCTCGGGGATCTTGAACAATACAGGTTCGAAGACTGGCGGAACAAGGCGGTGGCTCTTGATATAGACAACTGCGCCAGCGCTCTCTACAGCCGTCCGGGGGAAACTTATGTCATCCTGGGAAACCTTGGCACTGCATCCCGGACAGTCTCTTGCCGGATCGATCCGGAATGTTTCCCGTATCCCCTGGACCGGGTCAGCTCCTGCGAGCTCGGCAGTCTGTCTTTGGATCCAGGCCGGCTTACAGGATCAGGCGAGAAAATCACAGTGCCCGGAAGCGGCGCTGTAATGCTAAAGATAAAGTAATCCCGCCTCAGGCGCGCCGGCGGCTCGAAAATAGCTGCCCGGGCAAGTCAGCCAGGGAATCGGGAACAAGACAGATCGTCATTCAGGAGGCAGGCCATGCAGACTGTTAACTGGGGGCTTATCGGCTGCGGAGATATAGCCTGGAAGAGGGTGGCACCGGCCATGCGCGACCTCCAGGGGCACGTGATCAAGGGCGTGGCGCGCAGGGACCCGGGCCGGGTCCGGGAATTCGCTGACAGGTTCGGCGCTGAGCGAGCTTATGCCGCAGCCGAGGAATTGATCAGGGATCCGGAGATAGACGCAGTATACCTGGCCACGCCTGTAAACCTGCATCTCGAACATACTCTTGTGGCTGCTGAAGCCGGAAAGCACGTGCTGTGCGAGAAGCCAATGGCCCTGAACACTGCGGAGTGCGACCGGATGATCGAGGCCTGCGAAAAAGCCGGCGTGCTGTTAGGGGTATCCTACTACCGCAGGTTTTATCCTGCAGTGGAAGCTATCAAATCTATTCTCGAAGATGGCGGCCTTGGGGCGCCGGTCCTGGCCCGCGCCCTGGCTGCCGAGTTCTGGCAATTCGAAGACAGCCATCCCATGGCCTGGCGCATCCGGCCCGGGGAGGGAGGTGGCGGGCCGCTGATGGATTTCGGCAGCCACAGGATAGATGTCCTGCTTTATATTTTAGGGCCGGTGATCCAGGTGAGCGCTTTCACAGACCGCCTGCTGTTCGAGCGCCGGGTCGAGGACAGCGCCCTGGTCATCATGCGCCACGAATCCGGCGCGCACTCGATTGTGGGAGCCTATCATTCTATCGGCCCCCTGTGCGATGAGCTGGAGCTTTTATTCAGCCAGGGCCGGATCTCGATGCCCAGCCTGAACAGCGGTGAAATGGTTTATACATGCGGCACCGAGCGGAAAACCATGAAAAAGCCGCCGCATGATAACCTTCACCTGCCACTGATCGAGGATTTTGGCAGGGCGATAATTGAGGGACGCGAGCCCAGGGTAACAGGCCGCATCGGCCGGGAGACCAGCCGGATCATGGAGGCTGCCTACAGGGCCAGCCGGGAGGGGATTACTGTCCGGATCGAGTGAAAAACATGAGGGGAGTTGCCGGCAATTTTTCCTTAATAATTATATAAAACTTTGAAAGAATCCCAGATAACAGGATAATATTCGATATATTGGGGCGGTTCGCGAACCGCCCCTACGATAATCCATTCATTTTCATAGCGTTATCAAAAACAAATCATGCTCTTTGGCTAAAATGATAACATTTTATATAGCCTGCATTATTCACAAGTTTTTCAGGTATTTTCTGTTCTCAGAATCACGGATGACACGGATGTTGCACGGATGACACGGTTCCCCGCCCCCCGCCAGGATAGCAATGGATGTGTGGGGAGGGGCAATCCGTGAAATCAAATTTTTTATCCGTGCAATCCGCGATTCCGAATATATAGAGAACCCAAACATTTTTATGAATAATCCGGGATAGGTTTATTATAGATATTTTCAAAAAAATAATAGTATCCGGATAAATATCAATCCACAAAGAGGTTCAAATCGGATGCAAAACAGTCCTTTAAACAAGGAGCGGGGTAAAATGATCGGAAAAGTAAAGATCCAGGCTGTATCGATTCTTGCCGCAGGGTTCCTGGTGCTGGCTGCTGCGGTTAGAGCCGGGGCTCCGGCAATCAATTTCTTGCGCCCGAACAAAGCTGAGCTGGGCCTGTACGAGAAATTCGAGCTGCGGATAGGCCTCGAGGCCACCTTCACAAACCCCTTCGATCCGGACCAGATCGATATTCAGGCTGAATTCACCGCCCCTTCCGGAAAGAAATGGACCATCCGGGGTTTCTATAATCCTAGCGGCTGGAACAGCCTGTGGATGGTGCGTTTCTCTCCGAATGAAAAAGGTCTCTGGCATTACCAATTGAAAGTCACCGATTCCGGGGGAACAGCCGGGAGCGAGCCCGGCAGTTTCACCGCTGTCGATTCCCAGCATCACGGGTGGCTTAATATCGCCCCGAACAGGCGGTATCTAAAATATGATGACGGGACTTCGTTTTACGGGGTCGGCATGTGGTACAACGACAGCTATGAGGGATTTAACCGGGGACAGATAACCGAGGAGGAGCTGGATAACCTTAAACGCCGCGGGGCGAATTTTATCAGCTTCTTCCCTACCCCGCTCGAGACCCTGGGCACTGGCCTGGGCCGCTACGACCAGAACCGCTGCGGCCGTCTGGACCAGCTTTTCGAATGGTGTGAAACCAGGGATATCCATATCAGCTGGAATATCTGGTTCCACTCCTATATCTCCCAGGCCATCTGGGGCGGCGGCAATGCCAGGTACCGTTTTACTCCTTACAAACAGGTGTGCGAAGCCGTGGATTTCTTTCAGGACCCCACTGCCTGGGAATACCAGAAAAAACTCTACCGGTACATGATCGCGCGCTGGGGATACAGCAGGAGCCTGTTCCTCTGGTTCATAGTGGATGAAATAGACGGCACAGAGGGCTGGGAGCAAGGCGACAAGGCACTAGCGGACCAATGGAGCGCCAAGGTGCACAATTATTTCAAGGAGCACGACCCGTATCTCAGGCCGACAACAGGCACGCAGTGCGGAGCATTTCCCAGGTACTGGGCCACCGGGTACGGGATTTTCGATATCGCAGCCAGGGAGATTTACGAGGCCCAGCGTTGGCCCATGCCCAAAGAAGGGAAAATCACAGGCAAAAGCGGCAACCCGCTCCAATTCAGCTACCGGAACTATGCAAGCGAGATCCGGAAGCTGTGGGACAATTTCCAGAAACCCTCTATTATCGGCGAGACCGGGTGGGACCACACCTACTACGAGCCTGGCATGCCAGGATATTTAGCTATCTATCACAATGTGCTGTGGGCCAGCCTGTGCAGCGGCTTGTCCATGACCCCTTTCTGGTGGGCCTATTCGGATTATATCAATGACAACGTGGTGACCAACCAGATGAAATTTTTCGCGGATTTCACTGCTGATATCGATTTTGCGAACCTGGACCTGAGCCATGCCGAGATTAAAGCCACGGACGGATGCGACGCCTATGCCATGAAAAGCGACAGGATAGTTTTCGGCTGGGTGGTGAACCCCAGGGAGAGCGTGGCGAATGTGAAATTCACTGTCTCCGGCCTGCCTGACGGAGACTACGAGGTCGAGCTCTACCGCACCTGGAGAGGGGAATACCTGGAAAAGCACACAGTAGCCTGTTCAGGAGGGAAGCTCACGGATACGGTGCCCGAGCTGCTCACCAAAGGCGGACATGCGAACCATATCGGCAATGATGTGGCGTTCAAGATAAGGCCGAAATAGTGTTAATTTTAACTGACATATTAAAAAGTTGCTAAATAATTAAAAAAAACATAATATGAATTGTTTGATAAGGATAAGCTCAAACAAGGTGATTCTGTGATGGTATCTATACCCTTACAGTTTATTGAATCCAAGGATTCCAGGAAAATACTATGAAGAAACAAAATAAATTAGACAATAAAGCCCATATACAGGATGAACTAAAACCAGGCTATATCCGTGATTATATCAGTGGAAAGGTTGTAAAGGCAACTCCAGAAGAATTACAAGCTGTTCAAGTTTTCGCACGCCGGCTAGTTGAGGACTATGGATATTCAAAGTCACAACTTCAGACCCATCCGCAATTTCGCGTTCGCAAACGCCCTTCTGATGAAGAAAAATCCTACCCAGTTGATATTGCTGTCTTTCGGTCAAGCGAGAAAATAGAAGAAACCCTTTTTCTAATTGTAGAATGCAAGAAGAAGAATCGTCGGGACGGTGTAGCACAATTAAAGCTATATTTAGACATGTCGCCTGCTGAGATCGGAGTATGGTTCAAGGGGGATGAACATGTCTATTTACGCAAAATCCACTATAAAGATGGCTCCCGTACTTATGAGGATCTTCCTAATATTCCACGTGAAGGGCAGAGAATCGAGGACATCGGCCTTTTCAAACGAAAGGACCTTAAAAAGCCATCGAACTTAAAGGCTGTATTTAAGGACGTACGCAATCACCTTGCGGGAATGACAACTGGAATCACCCGTGATGAAGCTCTAGCTCAAGAAATCATTAATATGTTGTTTTGCAAAATTTTAGACGAACAGAACACTGAGCCTGAGGAGTCAATTACCTTTCGAGCAGGGATTGGTGAAAGAGCAGAAGATGTAAGAAATAGAATTTTTGGACTATTCGAACAAGTAAAAACTGCTGTTTTTGAAGACTTGTTTGATCAGAATGAAACAATCAATTTGGATGCCGAAAGCTTACGCTATGTTGTAGGCGAATTACAGAACTATTGTATTATGGAGGCTGACAGAGATGCAATAGGCGATGCCTTCGAGGTCTTCATTGGACCTGCCTTACGTGGTGCAGAAGGTCAATTTTTTACCCCTCGCAATGTAGTCCAAATGATGGTGGAAATCCTCGATCCCAAGCCTGGAGAGAAGATCATTGACCCCGCCTGCGGATCGGGCGGTTTCTTGATTACAGCTTTGGAGCATGTTTGGAAACACTTAAAAGAAGAAGCCCAACGTAAAAGTTGGAAGCCCCGACAGCTGTTCAAACGAGAAACAGAAA
>DATKXY010000247.1:0-12509 GCA_035528795.1 archaeon
CGCCATGTCGGGATGAATCATTCCCGCGCCCTTGGCTGCGGCCCCCAGCTTAATCGGGACGCCTTCGATTTCGAATTTAAGCGCCAGGCTTTTCTCTTTCGTATCCGTGGTCATGATTGCGCTTGCAAAAGAGCCGCTACTGCCGGTGATGAATTGTTCCTGGACCCGCCCGAGCCCTGCTTTAAGCTTCTCGACAGGCAGGGGCTTGCCGATAACACCGGTTGACATGACCAGCAGCGAGCCTTCAGGGAGAGAGAAAATCCGCTCGGCTTCGGCTGCCACTGCAGCCGCGTCTCTAAGACCCCGCTCGCCGGTACAGGCGTTGGCATTACCGCTGTTAGCCACGATTCCGCGGATAGCATGCGCATTGCGGGAAAGAATATTTTTTGAGTAAATGACCGGAGCAGCCTGCACTCTGTTGGTGGTAAAGACTCCGGCTGCACAGCACGGCACATCGCAAAGCAGGACACCCAGATCCGGCTTGCCTCCCTCTTTTATCCCGCAACTTGTACCAGCCGTGTGAAAACCCGGTACTGAATCTAATGACCCTGAAACAATCATTACCATCTTTGACTTTTCAGTCTGATTTTAAATATGAAAGGACAACCGGCTGAAAATGCGGTCCGATAACGGCTAACCGGCTTTTCGCACCTCATCCAGCACACTGGTGAATTTGGTGATAAACAAATCAAGCTGGCGCCTTGTAATGACAAGAGGTGGAATGACGCGGATTACTTTTTCTCCGGCTGTGCAGACAAGGATTCCACGCTTGTGGAAAAGCTCAAGCAGATTGGCTGCTTTCACTTTAAGTTCCACACCGACCAACAGGCCTATACCTCTCACCTCGGCAATGAGATCGGGATAATTGACCTTGAGAAAATTAAGCCGGCCTATCAGGTACTCGCCTTTTTCCATTACGTCACGCAGGAAAGACGGCCGTTTGATCCTTTTAAAAACCTCGAGCGCGGCTGCGCTCACGACCAGCCCACCACCGAAAGTGGTTGCATGATCCCCGCGTTCTATGGTCGAGGCCACCCGGTTACTGGCGAGCACCGCTCCCATGGGAAGGCCTCCGGCAAGTGGTTTTGCCAGAGTGAGAATATCCGGCAGGACACCGTAATGTTCGTAGGCGAAAAGCCGGCCTGTCCGGGCCAGTCCGCACTGAACCTCATCGAAAATCAGCAGCACCTTCCGCCGGCGACAAACTTCAGCTAGGTCGATCAGGAAATCCCGTCCAGCCTTGTTTATGCCACCCTCGCCTTGAACCGGTTCAACCACCACTGCGCAAGTGTCGGTCCCTATTTTGGCTTCTGCATCCTCGGCGTCGCCAAAGCGGGCGAATCTGGCTCCAGGAACCAGCGGCTCGAAAGGCATCCGGTATTTCTGGCGGTCGGTGAGGGCCAGGGCTCCAAAAGTTCTTCCGTGGAAAGAGCCGGTGAAAGCCAGAAAGTTAGTTTTCCCTGGGCCGTGAACTTTCTGCGCCCATTTCCGCGCAAGCTTCATTGCCCCCTCCACAGCCTCGGCTCCGCTATTGCAAAAGAACACTTTGTCGGCGAATGAATTCTTGACCAAAAGTTCGGCCAGCTCTACCTGGGGTGCTGTATGGTAAAGGTTCGAGCAGTGAATCAGCTTCCGGGCCTGCTCGGCGATCACCCGGCTCAGGCCGCTGTCACCATAACCCAGGGCGTTAACTGCGATACCACTCACCAGATCCAGGTACCGCTTGCCGCTGGTGTCGTAAAGGTAGCAGCCCTTCCCTCGTTCAATGACAAATCCGGGCCTGCTGTAGGTGCCCAAAATGTAGCGGCCCTCATCGCGGATTATTTTTTCTGTCTTGTTCACCTGTTCCGCAAAACTCCTGAAGCAGAAAAAATTGACCCCTAAAAAGGCAGGCTCTCAATAAAACTGCCAGCGAGGTGAATAAAAATATAAAAATGTGGGGCAAGAAGCAAAAGAAATGAAATAGTTAATCAAGGCCTCTATCCTGACCACCGATTGGGTTATAGGTGGTGCAAAAGGCCGCTGATTCAACTAAAAAGGTCTTCTCCCTCGCTGGTACGCAAGGATCGGAACTCTTTGAGCAGCATTCCTGTGACAGGTCCCGGCCTGCCGTTACCGATTTTTCTTCCATCGAGAGAAATAGCCGGCATCAATTCGCAGCCCGTACCGGTGAGAAAACATTCATCGGCCACATAAATCTCATGGCGGGTCAGAGCCAGCTCATGGACATTGATATCCTTTTTCCGGGCGATCTCAATGACAACTGCACGGGTTATGCCGAGCAGAAAAGAGAAGCTTGGCGATGGGGTGAGAAGTTCGCCGTTTTTGACGATAAAAATGTTTTCCGTGCTGCACTCGCACACATAACCCTGACTGTCGAGCATCAGGCTTTCCGGCACTCCGGCCAGAGTGGCCTCCATTTTGGCCATTATGCTGTTCAGGTAATTGAGGCTCTTGACTTTGTGACTGAACATATCCGGCGAAACACGGCGGGTAGCCGCGGTAATTAGAGGAATCCCCTGCTGATACAATTTTTCGTCATAAAGCTGTATCTTATCGACAATGACTATTAAAGAAGATTTTTTACATTTTTTCGGATCGAGGCCCAGGTCTCCTTCGCCCCTGGTGGCTACCAGACGGATATAGGCCTCGCGAAACCCGTTGATCCGCACCGTGTCCACAATTACCTGATCCAGTTCATCCCGGCTTAAAGGGACAGTCAGGTTTATGCCCAAGGCGCTCTCATAGAACCTGTCGATATGCTCCTTAAAACGGAATATCCTTCCCGAATACACCCTGAGACCTTCAAAGACTCCGTCTCCGTATAGCAGCCCGTGGTCGAAAACACTTATCTTAGCTTCACTTTTAGGGTAGAGAGCGCCGTCAATGTAAACTTTTGGCTCCATAGGCCAGGCACCTCACGGATAAGAATGTATACCTGCAAAAACCGACTAGTGTTTCCCTGATCCGGCACTCGAGCCAGGCCAGGATATCTCTCTCCTTTACTCCCCTCCTGAGTCTGCAGGGTAGAAAGGGAGAAAGGGAGCGGAAAAGATATGGCAAAAAAAACCCCGCGTCAGCCGTTTCTCTCTTTGATCAGCTTGTAGATAACGCTATCGGAGATTGCCTGCCAGCTTGCCTCCACGATATTGGAAGAAACTCCGACAGTGCCCCATTTGTCCTTTTTGTCACCCGATTCGACCAGCACCCGGACCACGGAAGCGGTACCCAGACCTTTTGGCAATACACGCACCTTATAATCGAGAAGCCTTACTTCCTTAAGCTCGGGGTAAAATTTTTCCAGAGCCTTACGCATTGCATTGTCCAGGGCGTTCACCGGCCCGTTGCCATTGGCTGCGGTGTGCTCGGTCTGGCCGTCGACCTTGATTATGATCGTGGCCTCTGAAAGGGGTGTTTTGGTTTGAGTGAGTTTCTCGTCAATCACCCTGAAACCTATCAGCTCGAAAAACTGCGGCAGCTGTCCGAGTGCGCGCTTTATCAACAGTTCAAAGCTTGCCTCGGCGCCCTCGTACTGGAAGCCCTCATATTCCAAAGTCTTGAGATTTTCCAGTATATCTTTGACCACCGGATCTTTGCTGTTGATATTGATGCCGAATTCTTCCGCTTTGTAAAGAATGTTGCTTTTTCCGCTCAAATCGCTGACCAGCACCCGCCGGTGGTTGCCGACAAGCTCCGGATCGATGTGCTCGTAAGTGGCCGGGTTGCGCACCACAGCGGAAACATGCATACCGCCTTTATGAGCAAAGGCGCTCTCACCGACAAAAGGCTGGTGTTTGTTGTCCGGAAGGTTAGCCAGCTCATTGACAGAACGGGCCACCTCTCTCAAGTTTTTAAGCTTCCGGCGCGGGATGGCCTCAAGGCCCATTTTGAGCATCAGATTGGGGATAATTGAGACCAGGTTCGCATTGCCGCAGCGTTCGCCATAGCCGTTGACCGTGCCCTGCACCTGGATCACCCCGGCCTGGACAGCTACCAGGGTCGTGGCGACAGCCAGCTCGGAATCGTTGTGGTTATGAATTCCGAGAGGGGTGTCGACAGTTCCTTTAACCTTGCTCACCACCTGGGAGACGAATTCAGGCAGGCTGCCTCCATTGGTGTCGCAAAGCACAATCCTGTCCGCTCCGGCCTCGGCTGCAGCTTTGAGGGTTTTCAAGGCATACTCGGGATTGGCGCGATACCCGTCAAAAAAATGCTCGGCATCGTAGAAAACGGATCTTCCGCGTTTTTTAAGGAATTCCACTGACTGATGAATTGCGGCCAGGTTCTCCTCGAGATCAGTGCGCAGGGCGTCCCGCACGTGCAGATCCCAGCTTTTTCCCACCACGGTCACCACCTCGGTTTCCGCGCTCAGGAGGCTGTTCACGATCAAGTCTGATTCGACCCTGGCCCCTACTCTGCGTGTCATACCAAAAGCAGTGACTTTTGCGTTCTTGAGCGGAGACTTGCGGATTTCCTCAAAAAACAGGGCGTCCTTGGGATTCGAGCCCGGATAGCCCCCCTCGATGAAATGGACCCCCAGGTCATCGAGCATTTCAGCGATACGCAACTTATCCTCCAGGGTAAAGGAGATGTCCTCGGCCTGGGTCCCGTCGCGCAGCGTGGTGTCGTATATTTCGATGGTAGACATCGTTATCGCTCCTATTTTTTCATCCAGGTCATCATTTTTCGCAAGCGCGCACCGACCTTTTCGATCAGGTGCTCTGCGTCCTGACGTTTACGGGCGCTGTAATGCGGACGGCCGACCTTGTTTTCCAACAGCCACTCCCGGGCAAAGCTGCCATCCTGAATCCGGGACAGCACCCTTTTCATCTCTTCCCGCACCCGGCTGTCGATAATCCTCTTTCCAACAGTAAGATCACCGTATTCGGCGGTGTCGGAGATAGAACTGCGCATATTGGCGATCCCGCCCTCGTATATCAGGTCCACAATCAGCTTGACCTCATGCAGGCATTCGAAATAGGCTACCTCCGGTTGGTAGCCTGCTTCGACCAGGGTGTCAAACCCGGCGCGAATCAGCTCGGTGAGCCCGCCACAGAGCACCACCTGCTCGCCGAACAGGTCGGTCTCGGTCTCCTCGGCAAAGGTGGTCTCCATAATCCCGGCCCGTCCGGAACCGATCCCGCTGGCGTGCGCCAGAGCCAGCTCGCGGGCTTTGCCTGTGGCATCCTGATACACCGCGATAAGGCTGGGTACGCCTCCGCCCTCCAGGTAAACACGCCTGACCAGATGCCCCGGCCCCTTGGGAGCGACCATGTAGACATCGATGTCCGCCGGAGGAATAATCTGGCCAAAATGAATGTTAAAACCATGACTGAAAACTAATGCTTTGCCTGCTTTCATGTGCCCGGCGATATCCGAGGCGTAAACTTGAGCCTGGATCTGGTCCGGCAGCAGAATCTGAACCACATCCGCCAGAGAAGCGGCCTCAGAGGCTGAAACGGGCTTGAAACCAGCGCTAAGAGCCTGCTTGTAATTCGGCGTGCCCTCCAGCTCGCTGACCAGCACATTGAATCCGCTGTCGCGCAAGTTCTGCGCCTGAGCGTGACCCTGGCTTCCGTACCCGATAATAGCGATCTTACGCGTCTTTAATACAGCAGGATTGGAGTCTTTTTCGTAATACATCTTCATTTATTGCCTCCAGGAAAGAGTATGAATTGTTTTTAAGCCTGGTCGACTTATCATGCGTGCTTGCTGTCTGAAAAACCTTACGGGAACCTTTTGACTCCATGGCCTGGCAGTCGCCCCTCCTCGAAATCAATATCCCCGGAAAACAGACAGCCAGTTTCTTTTAAAGAATTTTTTCTCAACAGCCTTTTCAAAAAATCGATACCCAGCGAAAAGCAAGCTCGAATCCGGTTTTTCGCGTAAAAAGATTCAAGCCATTTTAGTGGATGTCCAATCCGGGCTTTTGCCTGAGTACTCACGTTTCAGCGCCACGACTCCGGTCCTGGCCATCTCCTTGATGCCAAACGGCTGGAGCATGTTAATCATGGCCTGAACTTTTTTGTCACCCCCTGTGACCTCGACAGTGAGGGTCTTTTGAGAGATATCCACTATTTTCGCCTGAAAGATATCGACTATCTGGATGATCGAGCTGCGTGTGGTTGATGTGCAGTTGAGCTTGACTAATGCAAGCTCCCGGATAATGTGATCTTCATGAGTAAGATCAGTGACCTTGATCACATCGATCAGCTTGCGCAGCTGCTTGATAATCTGTTCAATGACCATATCGTCACCCTTGGTAACTATGGTCATGCGGCTGAGTTCGGGATTTTCGGTCTCACCGACACAGATACTGTCCATGTTATAGCCTTTACCGCTGAAAAGGTTGGCTATACGGGCCTGGACCCCGAACTTGTTCTCAACCAGGAGTGAAATTGTGTGTTTCATTTACCGGCTCCCTTTATACCCTAGGGTGGTTATTCGATAATATCAGTAGCCATTTTACCGGGTGGAATCATCGGGTAAACGTTTTCGTGGCGGTCGACACGGAAGTCGATTATCACGGGAAGATTTTTTACTTTCATCGCTTTCTCGAGTGTCGGCACCACATCATCATGGTGCTCGACCCGCATTCCCACAGCCCCATAGGCTTCCACCACCTTGACGAAATCGGGGTTCGTATATTCGAGGCAGGTGTGGCTGTAACGCTTGCCAAAAAAGAGCTCCTGCCACTGGCGGACCATACCTAGAAAACCATTGTTGATAATGGCCACGATAATGCCGAGCTTCTGGTTCACAGCAGTGGCGAGTTCCTGGATATTCATTTGAAAGCTCCCGTCCCCCACCACAGCGACGACTTGTTTGTCCGGGTTGGCCAGAGCCGCACCAATGGCCGCCGGGAAGCCGTATCCCATGGTACCCAGGCCCCCTGAGCTTAAACAGGTGCGCGGCCTGAGGAACTTATAATGCAGGGCAACCCACATCTGGTGCTGGCCGACATCAGTGGAAAGCACTGTATTATCACCACATATCTTGTGGATCGACTCGATCACGTACTGCGGCTTTACCTTCTCGCTTTTTTCGTATTTCAAAGGGTGAGTTTTTTTCCAGTGATCAATCAGTTTCAGCCAATCCTCAGTACCCGCCGGATGGGCAAGAGGCAGCAGGCTCCTGAGCACGTTCTTGCAGTCACCCACAACAGGGTAGTCCACTTTTATGTTCTTACTGATCGATGCCGGGTCGACATCAATGTGAATCACACCGGCCTTAGGGGCAAAGGCGTCCAGTTTCCCGGTTACCCGGTCATCGAAACGCGAACCCACGGCAACCAGGAGGTCGCATTCATTAACCGCCATGTTCGCATACCAGGTGCCGTGCATTCCAAGCATCCCCAGAGAGAGCGGATCATTCTCGGGAAAAGAGCCAAGCCCGAGAAGGGTAGTGGTAACGGGGATTCCTATCTTGCGCGCAAGCTCTGTCAACTCTTCCGAGGCATTCGCGCTGATACATCCGCCGCCTACATATAACACCGGTCTTTTGGCAGTAGAGAGCGCCTCGGCCACTTTCTTGACCTGCTGGGTGTGGCCGTGTTCTGTGGGCTTATATCCCCGAATATTCACTTTTTCCGGATACTCGAACTCTGTTTCAGAGAGCAAGACATCTTTCGGCATATCCACTACAACCGGTCCCGGCCTTCCCGTACCCGCAATATAGAATGCTTCCTTGATTATGCGGGCGAGATCCCGCACATCCTTCACCAGATAACTGTGCTTGGTGATCGGCCGGGTGATACCGACAATATCCACCTCCTGGAAAGCGTCATTGCCGATAGCCGCTGTAGCCACCTGGCCGGTGAAACAGACCACCGGGATAGAGTCCATATACGAGGTAGCGATCCCGGTAACGAGATTGGTGGCTCCCGGGCCCGATGTCACCAGACAAACTCCTACCTTGCCCGAGGACCGGGCGTAACCGTCCGCCATGTGTTCGGCACCTTGCTCATGGCGGCAGAGCACCAATTTAGGCCGGGAGACTTTGTACAATGTATCGAAAATGGGAATTATTACGCCCCCGGGATAGCCGAACATATGTTCCACTCCCTCTTCGATAAGGGAGCGGATAAATATCTCGGAACCTGAAAGCCGTTCTTTTTGCTTGACTTTCGGATTCTGGTCTATGTCCTTTTCTTTTACTAGTTGCATAACCTTATCCCCATATAAGGTAAATGGTAATTCAGGCTTTCTTTCCCGGTAAAGCCGGTTCGAAATTAACTTTCACGGGGACAAGCCCGCTCGATGAGAAAACCCGAAATCAAAGGCCAACCCGCTTGAATTTCACAAAATCTATCAGACAGCTCAATCTTCATCTTGCTAATCTCTCGCTCAAAATAAGAGGGGCGAAGACCATCTCCCTCGCCGTCTCTTTAACTCCTCCAGGCTTAGCTTTAGCAATTCGACCGGTTTCTGCTTCGCTTTTTTCAGGGCACACGATAACCTCTTCTCTCTTCGTCAATCCTGTTTTCTAGCCGAGAACCGCCCCTGTGCTTGCATTCTGCACAGCTTGCGAGTATCTCCTGAGATAGCCCGTTTTAATTCTGGGTTTAAACGGCTTCAATTCCGCACGCCGGGACTCGATTTCCTTTTCGGACAGATCGGCTTCCAGGCGCTGTTCAGCTATATCGAGCCTGATGATATCCCCGTCTTTCAGGAGACCGATCAAGCCACCTTCCGCCGCTTCAGGAGATACATGTCCGATACAGGCTCCGCGGGTCCCGCCAGAAAAGCGGCCGTCGGTAATCAAAGCCACACTTTCCCCAAGACCCTGTCCGATAATATAGGAGGTAGGAGCCAGCATTTCCTGCATTCCCGGTCCACCGCGCGGGCCTTCATACCGGATTACAACGACCTGTCCCGGCTTGACCCGGCCTTTGAGAATCCCCTGGCACGCCTCTTCCTGGGAGTCAAAAACTATCGCCTGGCCCTCAAAGCGCAGCATGCTTTCAGCCACACCCGCTTTTTTCACCACCGCGCCCTTTTCGGCGAGATTGCCCCACAGGATCGTCAAGCCGCCATCTGCGGAATAAGCCTTTTCCAGCGGGCGAATAACCTCTCTGTCCTTGACTTTCGCGCGGGAGACATTCTCCCAAATCGTCTTGCCGGTGACCGTGATACAATCCTTGTGTATCAGTCCCTTTATCCCGGAAATCTCTTTGAGTATCGCGCTCACCCCGCCTGCCCGATCGACATCCTCGACATGATATTTGGAAGACGGCGCAACCCTGCAGATATTCGGACATTTTTTAGATATTTCATTAACCCTCTGGAGATCGTATTTGAGGCCTGCCTCATGCGCAATAGCCAGGGCGTGCAAAACGGTATTGGTACTGCCTCCCATGGCCATATCCAAGGCAAAAGAGTTGTCCAATGCTTCCCTGGTCACGATATCGCTGGGCAGGGGGCCGCCTGCAAGGGCCATTTCCACAATCCTTTCGGCTGCCTGCCTGTAAAGCTTTTTTCTCCGTGGATCAACAGCAAGAATAGTACCGTTGCCTTGCAGAGCGATTCCCATTGCTTCGCAGAGGCAATTCATGGAATTGGCTGTAAACATTCCCGAACAGGAACCGCATCCAGGGCAGGCATACTGTTCGATAGTCAGCAATTCACTGTCTGTAATCGTTCCTTTTTTGCGCGCAGCCACGCTTTCGAATACGCTGATCAGATCAACAGCCTTCCCGTCAGGCGTTCTGCCAGCCGCCATGGGGCCGCCGCTGACAAAAATTGTCGGTATATTGACCCGAAGAGCGCCCATGAGCATACCGGGAACAATTTTGTCACAATTGGGAATACAGATTAAGGCATCGAAACAGTGGGCTTTTACCACGGACTCTACGCTGTCGGCAATCAGCTCGCGGCTGGCCAGTGAGTATTTCATGCCCGGATGTCCCATAGCAATCCCGTCGCAGATACCGATAGTGTTGAACTCGAAAGGTATCCCGCCTGCATTGCGGATGTGCTTTTTTACGTATCGCGCCACTTTATCCAGGTGCACATGGCCGGGGATAATCTCGTTAAACGAGTTGCATACGCCGATAAACGGCTTGTCGAAATCCTCCGGGGACAATCCCACTGCTCTGAGCAGACTGCGATGCGGGGCTCTTTCGAGACCCTTTTTGACTTCATCACTTTTCATTTTCACTGACTCCAAATAAAGTAAAAAACTCCCGTTGACTGGGCCTGCCCAGTTCCCCGAGCTTTGGTTTTTTAATGGGATATCTAAAGACTGATCAGGGGAACGGGCTGCCGGCTCTCAAATGCCTACTATAATTCGGCTGGAGCCTTCCCCTACCAAGGAGAGAACAATAATCAAGATGCACAAAGCGACCAATGAAGCGGACACAACGGCGCTCCCAATTCGCTGGATGCGGCTTGCGACACCGCTCAGGAGGGAAAAGATGGAAAAATAGAAAAGCATTTTAGTATTGTCCTCTAAACTTTGAAAGATCGAAGTTTAAGAGCGCCTTGAATTACGAATTTTTCAGTATAAGTTACATGAAAAGCTCTGTCAAGAGAAAATTTATTTGAGCTTTTTCGATTGTAGCCCTTTTTCTATAACGAGCCTTAATATCTATATATTTCCCACGAAATTAATATTTCCCCATATCAACTATCCTTTTGAGATTGTCCTAACCTTGTTGCAGTCTGGCTTAACCGGCAAATGTAGGGCGAACCCCATTTCAATCCTTTTTCTGCGATTAATTTGTTTTGTCTTGAATAACCGGAAAACACGGATTATAATTGCAGCATATCTTTCCACACAATTTGTGACCTCGCCTTGAAGATGTATTTGCGATAAGAGCTACAGCACTCCTCAGAACTGTTTATATCAACGATTTCGAGAACAATAAGACGGTCACACAAAACTCATACTTAGCTTCGATAGCTTAATAATGGCTAGACCTGAGGACCTAAAGTGTGGTGTTCGGGTTAATGGTGTCCTTTCTGGATGGACCGTTACATGGCGCATGAGAATAGTCTTTTTTCGCACCTATATAAAGGTATGGCCAAGCATCGAATGTGCCGCTCTGTTTCACTTCCGGTTAAGGAAGGCTTGACTGCTTTAATTGTTTTACGGAGGGTTAATAATGGGTAGACGAATAATTATTGTTCTTGCCGTGGTGCTGGCTGGGCTGTTTGTTTATTGTGTCTGGCCCACGCCGTACAGATATTATTATTTTACTGTTGAGGGGAGTTATCAAAATACGTACCCGAGACTTGTCCGAGTCAACAGGATAACCGGAAAGGTGTCAATAAATCCCTGTGGTCAATCTGGTAATTTAAGTTGGATATCGGATTTTAAACCCACGAAATGACAAGCAGCAAAGAAGGGTTTAACATAGCAAGCGATCTTTACGAACCTGATGAAAAGGGCAATGCGGCTTTCGTATCGGCAGTGCCAGTTGAAATCACACGCGATTTCTGAGAATTCCATCTGCAGTCTCAAGGAGGATACCATGAAACTTAGATTGTTAGTTCTCGTCTTAGTGTTCCTGATTTTTTCTGATAGCTATGCGAATCGGTTTGGCTGGACTAACTATACGCAAGAGGATGGATTAGCAGACAATAATGTTGATGCCATAGCTGTGGATTTTAATAATAACGTATGGATCGCGACAAATGGTGGGCTTAGCAAATTTGACGGCAATATCTGGACGACTTACACTACTGCGGACGGATCATTTCCTACGAGGTCACCACACACTGTCACGATAGACTATCAAGGTAATGTATGGGTAGGCGGAGATGGAATTCACAGATTTGATGGTAATACCTGGACAACCTATACTAACCATGCTGATCTTAACCATGTTTATCAATTGGCTGCAGATTTCTCCGGAAATATCTGGGTGGGATTTGATGGTTGGTCGGCTGGTTTTTGCAAGTTTGATGGTAGTTCATGGACAGATTACATGCCACCCTATCCTGGACGTTACATTAGTGCAATGGCCACAGACTCAAAGGGCAATGTGTGGTTTGGAACATTTAGAATTTATAATAACGAACGTATTGAAGGTGGTGTGGGTAAATTTGATGGAAATCAATGGACATTCTATACTGAAGAAAATGGTTTGGCATCGAATGAAGTTTATTCCATCGCCACAGACTCACATGACAACATATGGGTTGGAACGGATAAAGGAATCAGCAAATTCGACGGCTCTAACTGGACAACTTATGACTCAACAAATGGCTTAGCGGGAAATTTCATCATTGCAATTTCTACAGATACTCAAGGAAATGTGTGGGCAGGTGTTCTTCTTAAGAATGAATATGTAGTGTGTAAATTCAACGGCAGCACGTGGACTACCTTTACAAGAGAAGATGGACTTTTAAGTTTTGCTACAATACAAGATATTTACGCAGACACCCAAGGTAACGTGTGGGTCGGAGGCTGGGGAGGAGTCAGCATGTACGGTGAATTGCCCCCTTCACCTGAGATATCGCTATCCACGAATTCCCTTTCATTCGGAGACATCAATGTTGGCAGCA
>DATKXY010000248.1:0-3570 GCA_035528795.1 archaeon
CCTTTCAGGTATTTACGAGGGCATGGTGAACACCTCCTGGGATGACAGCGGCCTGCATAACCAGGTCTGGATGATGAGTTTTATCAACTCCGCAGAATTTTCCTGGAGCGGCAAGGCTCCTGACCTGCAAGAGTTTATTGACAAGTATTTTATTAATTACTATGGTCCCAAAGCCCGGAACATGCCTACGCTCTGGATGCTGCTCAACAAGGGCGGCTATTACTATATGGATACTTTCGAGCGCAAAGTCTGGCACTGGGGGGATGTGGGCAAAACCCATCTGCCGGACCTGCCGCGGGGCGATGCTATCGAGTACGATCCTTACTGGAACAGGGAATACAAGGAGATGGTGGAGCGCTCAAGCGATCAATTGGCCAATATGCAGCAGGCACTCGATATCTGCCGCGCAAATCTCGAGCTGGGCGTGAAGCACAGTTACGATTTCGAGGTTTTCAGCTCGATAGCCGAGCTGATCCGCCACACGGCCCGGACATATCTAGCGCTCTCGGAGCTCGAGAACGCAATCACCGAGGCCCACAAACAGCGTTTCGTGAGCCACCAGGCAGCCTTTGCTGCAATGGAGCGGGCCGTGGGGATAATCGAAGACAACCTGAAAGAGCGCGAGCAGGTTTTCAACTCTCTCGTAGCCACCTGGGAGAAAACCCGCCTGCCCAAGGGTCTTTCCACTCCTGAGAAGAAATATTTCCACCGTCAGGACCGGGCCCGTCATTTCGCCAACCGTAGGGCTGATATGACCTATTTGATTTATGACGAACAGCTGCTCGATCTCGATGGCTATTTAAAATCTTTACAGGAATATATGACCTGGTACAGGGAGACCTACCTGTAAGCCGGAAAGGGGCGTGCAGATGGAAAGAGAGCTTCTGATTCTTGCAGCGGTGTTTCTCGCAGCAGCGTTCTCATCATGCTCCGGGGAACGAGGCCGCGGGACTGGAAATGCAGGTCCCAGCGGGGCCGGTTACCTGGCGGCTGAGAGGCATAAATCTCCGGAATCGGATGTCTTTCTCAGAATCAAGCGGGAGGTGGATGCGATTCGCCTGGTCGATACACACGAGCATTTGATCACCGAGAAATTCTGGCTCACGCAGGAGCCGGATTTTTTCTGGTGGTTCCAGCAGCCCTGGTTCCCCCAGTATTCCGGGGCGGACCTGGTCTCCGCAGGGCTCCCGGAGGATGATCTGCAATTTATTATTGATAAAAAGAATCCGCTCGTGGAGCGCTGGGAGAGGGTCGCCCCTTACTGGCCGGTGATAAAATTCACCGGGTTCGGCCAGGCGCTCAGGATAGCGGCCCGTGATATATACGGCATCCCGGATATAGATGAAAACACATGGCAGGAGCTGTCGAAAAGAATAGCCGAGTCAAAAAAAGCCGGTTTTTATAACAAGGTACTGCATGATATGGCAGGGATCGATCTCGTTATTCTGGACCAGATCGTGCTCGCTGACCCCTTTCTCTCCGGAGGGCCGCCGGAGCGCACCGTGATGGTCAAGCGCTTCGATTACACTTTCATAGAATTGAACAGGGAAGTGGTTGATAGTATTTCAAAAGAGTACGGCATGAGCATAAAAAATCTGGATGACCTTCTCGCAGCACTGGACAAGGCTTTCCAGGAACTGGTCTCCAAGGGTTATTACGTGGGGCTCAAGTGCGCCCAGGCCTACGACCGGGTTATCTATTACGAGAATGTGCCCAAGGCTCAGGCTGAAAAGCTGTTCGCGGAAATTTTCAAACGTGATCTGACCCGCGAGGAGCGGAAGCCCCTCGAGGATTTCATGCTGCACCAGGTGGCAGAGCGCGCCGGGCGCTATGACCTGCCGTTCCAGATCCACACCGGTATCCAGGCGGGACCCGGTAACGTGGTGACCAATTCAAAGCCCACCCACCTGCTGAACCTGTTCCAGCAGTATCCCCGGACAAAGTTCGTGCTTTTCCACGGCAGCTTCCCTTACATGGGAGAGCTGACAGTGCTGGCCAAGAACTACCCGAACGTGTATCTCGATATGTGCTGGCTGCCGATTATCTCTCCCACAGTGACCAAAGAATGGCTCCACAAGTGGCTTGAGACCGTGCCGGTGAACAAAATCATGGCTTTCGGCGGGGACTACCAGTTCCCGGAGGGCACCTACGCCCACAGCGTGATCGCCAGGCAGGTGGTAGCCGAGACCCTGGCCGAGAAAGTCGAGGCCGGCTATTTAACAGAGGAGGAAGCTGTCTGGATAGCCAGACGTCTTTTGCGGGAGAACGCAATCGAGCTTTTCCGCCTGGAGCGGTTTTTGTAATTAGTCATCTTTTAGAATAATCAGTAAACTGAGACAAAGCTTGACCTCAAATAATGCTTGATTTATTGTTAATTAGAACTTGTGTAACGATTTATTTTCATTTGCTATGCTGGTAGATAAAATGCTATCCATTATAAAAGGTTGACTATTGATGGCCAATGACAAACTTTTCAAAAAACTATGCAAACCCGAAACAATGAAAATTGGGTGGTACCTTGCACAGGATGACAGTCGCGATGACTTTGTGCGAGATCCTGTCAGCCATGCTGATTATGCATCTAACTTAGCTGCTCGCTTAGAGTATCTTATTGAGCAACTTCAATGCAATCGCTATCAGCCAAAGCAGTTGATTGAAGTCGATGTTCCAAAATCTGATCTTAGTGTTAGACCTGGTAATGTTCTTCCAATCGAAGAGGCCTCTGTTCTACACGCAATTATTTATCTCCTTGCACCCATACTTAATGACGCTCTGGATTCAGCAGTTTACTCTTACAGATTGCGCAAAGACTGGAAAAAGAAAGCGAAAAGAGGGCAATCGCTTTTTCGAGAAGTGCCTATTAGCGTACCATTTTTGAAACGACGGACGATTCGCTCAATTAGTCCATTTATAGCATGGTACGAACAGTGGCCAGCCTTCGATATAGACACCAAAAAAGCCGTTGATCAAGAAGGTTATACGCATCTAACTAAAACGGATGTTTCATCCTATTTCGAAAACATTGACCTAAGGTTACTCCATGATTTGATCAAATCATTATTGAAAAAAGAAGAAAAAAGAACTCTTCAACTACTTTTTCGTATACTCAGCAGTTGGACAAGAACATCTGTGGCAGGTGTTCCCCTTAATCGAGGTATTCCTCAGGGGAATGATGTTAGCTCCTTTCTTGGAAATATCTACTTAATTCCTTTAGATAGAATATTAATTAATTTTTGTAAAAAATATGGTGCAAAATGGTTTAGGTATGTTGATGATGTGAAAGTTTATACACGCTCAGAAAAACATGCTCGTGAGGCTGTTTTCGTAATTAATAAAGCTCTCCGTGACATTCATCTTAATCTCCAGGGAAGTAAGACAGAAATACTTTCTGGCGAATCTCTACGTCAAGAGCACGATTCCAGTAAACTTGATGTGGTTAATGATTGGAATGAACCCCTAAATCTGGACAAAGGCTAAAGAAAATAAGTACATTGCCATAGGGACTGAAAAGGAGGTTCTCGATGGCAACCAGGCGAAGATTCAGCAATGTATTCAAGCGCATGGTAGTGG
>DATKXY010000249.1:0-39100 GCA_035528795.1 archaeon
GCATGAAATGCGCACCGCTGCGCTTCCAAGCGCAGCGGTCTGTGCGACTTCGGTCGCACAGCCGCCACCCCCCTCCTCCGCCGGCTGGGAATATACCTGTCTATATCAGAACACCCATGCCTGACCGGGCATTTTACGTATAGTCCGAGCTGGAGCACCGGGATTGGAGAATGGCTTTTTCCCTTGCTTTAAAGGCGAAGCTATTTTAAACTGAAAATCCGGTACAGGGCCATAAAAGAGAACGAGGAGCGCTGATGAAACTCTCGGTGATTATGCCTGTTTACAATGAGATCAGGACAATCAAGGAGATAATCCGCAGGGTTATGATTGTGGATCTGGATAAGGAGCTGGTAATTGTGGATGACTTTTCCACTGACGGGACCCGGGAATACCTGAAAAAGATAGGAGATCAGCGCATCCGTATTTTCTATCAGGAAAGGAATATGGGCAAAGGCGCCGCTGTGCGGCGGGGGATCCAGGAAGCATCCGGGGATGTGATAGTGATCCAGGATGCAGACCTGGAGTACAACCCGGAAGAGTTCCATAAAATGTTGGAACCTATACTCGACGGCCGTGCGGATGTGGTTTTCGGGACCCGTTTCACGGGCAGTACCACCAGGGTCCATCTATTCTGGCATTATCTGGGCAACCGGATCCTCACACTTTTTTCAAATATGTTCACCAACCTGAACCTCACTGACATGGAAGTCTGCTACAAGATGTTCAAGGCTGAGATAATTAAAAAAATCCGTCTGCGCTCCAATAGATTCGGATTTGAGCCTGAAATCACCGCCAAAGTCGCCCGAATGCACTGCCGCATTTATGAGACCCCAGTCTCCTATGCCGGCCGGGATTACAGCGAGGGAAAAAAGATCGGCTGGAAAGACGCTATAAACGCATTCTACTGCATCATCCGCTACCATTTCTTCGACTAAAGCGGCTTCTCGCCGCAGCCGCCAGGTGGATTCGGCGGCTTGTGATCTAGGAGTCTTATTGGCCAGACATTCCCGGAAAAAAGCCGCACGTGCTGCCCGACCTCAGTCCGCCTCCCCTTTGAAAAGGCTTGAGTCGGCGGTCAAAAAACACCGGAAGCACATTTACGCAGCATCTATGCTGGTTAACCTGTTGTTGTGCCTGGCTCTTTTCGATCCGAAACCGCACACTGGCGGAGACAATGCCACATACATCATCCTGGCGGAATCTATCCTGCGCAGCGGTGATGGTTATTCTGACACGATCACTCCCGGCGAACCCAAACCTCACACCCAGTACCCTTTCGGCTATCCGCTGCTTCTGGCGCCGCTGGTGGCCCTGGTGGGCCGTAATCTAGTGCTGCTTAAGTTATTCTCGGTGCTTCTGGCAGTGGCGAGCGTGGCCCTTTTCTCCCGGCTTGTCGAGCGACTAGCCCCCCCTCTGGCCTGGGCCGGGCTGAGCCTTGCTGCAGCATCCAATCCCGTAATTGTCGACTACTCCCACTGGATTCTCTCGGAGATGTCTTTCCTGTTTTTCAGCCTGCTGGCCCTTTACTTTCTAATAGCCTGGGACGAAGAGGAAAAAAGCAGGTTCGGCAAAAAGTTCTGGTTTGCCGTACTGGCCATGGCTTTCACAGTGCATATCAGGTCCGCGGGGCTCGCTTTTCCGATTGCCGGCTTCGCTTATTTCGCTTTGCGCAGGCGGTGGCGCACCCTTGCGGTTTTCACCCTCAGTCTGGTGCTCCTGCTTTCCCCCTGGATGATCCGGAACCGCCTGGTGCGCGAGCCTGGTGTGGGTTACATGTCTGCGCTTTTCATGAAAAATCCCTATACCCCCGAACAAGGCGCTGCCGGAGTCGCTGACCTGGCGGCACGTTTTGTTACCAATGTGCGGATTTATTCAGGCACAGAGCTGGCCCGGGTGCTATTGGGCTCTGAGGGCGTGGGGCAGGAAAGCCGGGCGGTTAAAATGGTTTCAGTAGCAGCGGCTTTGCTGGTGCTGATCGGGCTTATCGGTCATCTGGCACGCACTTTCCGGATTCTCGAAATTTATATGCTCGTATTTTTAGGAATGGTGCTGATCTGGCCCGAGGCATGGAGCGATGTGCGGTTTCTGATGCCAGTGGTGCCGCTGATTATATTTTACCTGGCCGAGGGGGCCGCTCTGGCGGGCCGGCGGATCTGGCCTGAGATTTACAGGAACGGGGCTGCGGCTGCAGCGGCGGCCTGTGTGATCGCACTGCTGGGCCTGGGAGCGCAGGCTCTGAGAGTGCCGGATAATCTGGACATGGTGGGCCGGTATCTCCGCGGTGACCGCTACGCAGGCTACCCGTCAAACTGGCGGAATTTTTTCGAGGCAGCCGACTGGGTGCGCCAGAATACGCCGGAGACAAGCGTGGTCACGGTGCGCAAGCCCACGCTGTTTTATCTGCATACCGGCCGCAAAATCGAGGTTTATCCTTTCACCACCAACACCGATTCTGTCCTGTCCAGGATCACCGCTACAGACTACGTTATAGTCGATGCTGTGAGCGGCACTACCTACCGCTACCTGGTCCCTGCAATACAGAAAGCGCCCGAGCGTTTCAAGCTGGTCTTCCAGAAAAAGGAGCCTTTTACCGGAGTGCTGGAGGTCGTGCGATGAAAGTGCTCTTTATTGTGACCTCGTTTCAGCGCGATGAAAAGGATGTAATAACTCCCTGGATGCTGGAAACCATGAACCGGCTGAGAGCGAAGGGTGTCGAGGTGGTTGTGTATGTCTGTGCCTATCGCGGCCTTGGTGACCACCGGATACACGGCATCCAGGTCAGAAGGTTCCGCTATTTCTGGCGCCGGCTGGAGCTGCTCTCCCATGACGATACTGTGCCGGATCAGATCAGGCGCAACAGGCTTTTCGCCCTGCTGGTCGTGCCGTACCTGGTTTTCGGAGTCTGGGGCCTGCGCAGGGTGCTGAAACTGGAGCGTTTCGATGTGATCCATGTCCACTGGCCCTTTCCCCATGGTTTGTTCGGCTATTTTGCCGGCCGCTGGGCGCACGCTCCGGTGGTGAGCCAGTTCCACGGCGTAGACCTGCGCTGGGTGGTCAACAAAATGCCCTTTTTCGTGCCCTTTTTACGCTGGGTTATCAGAAACAGCGCTCTGGTGGCGGCCAACAGCTCGCACACCAAGGCGGAAATCGAGCGTATTGCACCCGGGACTCCCGTTGAAATCGTCCCTTACGGCTCCCCGGTCTCCCCGGCGGCTGAGCAAAAACATTTGGATAAAGACTCCCGGAGTGTGCGCCGGGTTCTCTTTGTCGGACGCCTGGTCGAGCGAAAGGGTGTGGCTTACCTGGTTCGCGCCATGAAAGAGCTCGACTGCCCGTTCCCGGTGGAACTCGATATAGTGGGCGCAGGCCCGGAAGAGGAGTCCCTGCGCAGGCTTGTCCAGGAACTCGGTCTCGGGCAAAAAGTACATCTTAAAGGCCTGGTGTCCCCGCCTGAGCTTGAAAACTACTATGCAGCCTGTGACTGTTTCGTGCTGCCGGCAATTGTGGATTCAAAGGGCGATACAGAGGGGCTGGGGGTTGTGCTGATCGAGGCCCTGACTTATCAGAAGCCTGTGGTGGCGAGCTCCCTGGGCGGGATAGTGGATGTAATCCGCCACGAGGAAACAGGCCTCCTGGTTCCCGAAAAGGACAGCTCCGCCCTGGCCCGGGCGATCTCGAGGGTGCTCACGGACCGGGAGCTGGCAAGCCGGCTGGGCCAGGACGGCTGCCGGTTTGTCCGGCGCTATTTCGACTGGGACAGCATAATCGAGCGCTGGATTTCGCTCTACAGGGAGATTGTCTCCAGCCGGGAAAAAACAAGATAAAAAAAGCTTTTTGTTTATACATTAAAAGTTATGTTTAAAAATTGATTTCAGAGAGAATATGTTCCTTTTCGGCTGTAGGGGCACGGCATGCCGTGCCCCTACCTGCTAGTAATTTATCTTGAATTTAAAATACTATAAAGCCATTATCTATTCTAAGCCATAAAGAATTGTTATTATTTCAACACGCTTATAAACCAGAGGTCTTCCCATGGCCAGAAAGAAAAAAAAGGAAAAACCCGCTAAAGAAAAGACCGCTGTGCCGGTAGACCAGACCCGATACAAGCTGCCGCCATGGCTTGACAAGCCTTACCGTTTCGAGCTTGCCCTGGCCTGTTTCCTGCTTCTTGCGCTGGTTGTTTATTTCTGGGACTTTATCTCCCAGCCGGGAAGCATGATTTTCGGCTCGGACATGGCGACCCAGGGCTTTCAGACCAGAAAAATCGCTGTTGACGCTGTCAAGGCCGGAAAGTTCTTTCCGCTCTGGAACCCGGACAGCTACTGCGGAATTCCATACCTCGGGGGTTTGCCTGGTCCGCTGTTCTTCCCGACCAGCCTGCTTTACTATGTCATGCCCCTCGGACGGGCCCTGGGCTATTCGGCCTTGCTGATGATGCTCGCCGGAGGACTTTTCACCTATCTCTGGATCCGCGAGCTGGGGCTAGGCAAAGCGGCCGCGGCCCTGTGCGGGGTGGCCTACAGTTTTACCGGCTGGGTAGCCTCGACCTTCCAAGGCGGTCACGACGGCCGCATGTTTACTATCCTACTTACTCCACTCGTCTTTTTCTTTTGTGAGCGCGCTTTCAAAAGGCGGAAGCCCGTTTACTTTCTGCTCATGGGCACGGCAGTCACTCTGCAGATCCTCTCGCCGCACATCCAGATGATGTATTTCAGCTGCCTGGCCCTGAGCGCCTATTTCCTTTTCCGCATGGCTCTGTCGTTCAGGGAAAAAGCTTCATTTAAAGAGCTTGTAAAATTGGCCGCGGGTTTCATCCTGGGGATTGTTTTCGCTGTAACCTTGTCCTCGATCCAGTTTGCCCCGACCTATGCCAACCAGAAGTTTTCACACCGTCAGACCGGAACAGGACTGGGTTATGAGGGCCTCAAGCATGCCACCCAGTATTCCATGCACCCGCTTGAAACTGTGGGCCTCATAGTGCCGGGATTCAGCGGTGAGCCGTACTCCTACTGGAGCGCTTCCTCTTCCAAGGGGCACTCCGAGTACATGGGGCTGCTCCCTCTGCTGTTCGCAGCAGTCGTCCTGGCCTGCAGGAGGAACCGCTATACCTGGTTTTTCGCATCTCTGGGGCTGCTTGCGCTTTTTTACAATTTCGGCGGCTTTACGCCCTTTTTCAAGCTGCCCTATTACCTGGTGCCCAAGGTCAGGGATTTCCGCGGCCCCAATATGATGTTTTTCGTCTTCGCTTTCAGCCTGGTCACCCTGGCAGGCTACGGCCTGGACACCTTGTTTGCCGCAAGGGACCGGAAGGGCGATGATTCAAAGGTGGACGAAAAAAAGGTTTTCCTGGTGCTCTCTGCCTCTGTCGGAGCTGTCCTGCTTCTCTGGATTGTTCTTGCTGCCGGAAAAAGCGGACTGCCTTCGCTTTTCAGCTCCCTGCTGCCGGAAGGAATCGGCCAGGCGCGCATGCCGAACCTGTTGAGATATTACCCGTCGATTGAAAAGTCCGCCTTTATCAGCTTCCTGGTTGCCGGGGGGATTGTCGGGCTTGTCTATCTCTGGCGCAAGGGGCTGCTTCCCCTGGCGGCTCTGGCGGGACTTCTCGCTGTCCTGACATTCGGCGACCTTTTGCGCATGGACCGCTACTGGCTCTCTGTGTTTGATCCGGCGCAGTATTCCCAGCCGGACAAGATGCAATTTTACCAGCGGGATCAGATGGTGGACTATCTCGAAAAAGACCGCAGCTTCTACCGGGTCTTTTTGTATCCCACGCCTGGGGGCAACGATCCCTGGGACAACAGCCTGCTTTATTTTAAAATCCCTGCTATCAACGCCAGTATGCCGCTGCGTCTCAGATGGTACGAGGAGCTGATGGGGACTTTCACTTTCGACAATTTTATCCGCTACCCCCGCCTCTGGGATATGCTGAACACCAAATACGTGTATTTTTATTTCCGTAAAATCCAGCTTCCGCCCCAGTCCGGACAGCAGCAGCCCGGCTATATCCGGCCCAGCCAGCTCCAATCCCATTTTGAGAGATTCTTTCCATTTCTCAGGCGGGTGCTGGTTATCGAGCTGCCCAAGAGTTATGGTTACTCGGCAGATGACGAGTCTCCTGAAAAAGTGCTCTATGAAAACCCCGGGGCCTGGCCCAGATTCAAGCTTTTTACCAGGTTCGAGATCATCAAAGACGATAAGAAATTCATGGAACGCTTCAACGACCAGGCTTTCGATCCCACTGCCACGCTGATTCTCTCCGAAGACCCGGAGTTTGATACATCGTCCTTTACCGGAGGCCAGGCTCAGGGAAAGATAGAAATCCTGAGCTATTTGAATGAACAGGTAGAGCTTTCTGTCCAAACAGACCAGCCGGCGCTGTTATATGCAGCCGAGACATACCATCCGTACTGGCAGGCCGCTGTGGATGGCGATCCGGCAAAGATTTACCGGGCAAACCTGGCCATGCGTGCAGTGTTCCTTGAGCCGGGCGAGCACAAAGTGGTAATGCGCTACCACTCGAGGCCTTACCTCTGGGGCAAGTGGCTGAGCCTGGTTTCATTACTTGTTCTGGCTTTCGCTCTCGGCTGGACCTCTTACAGGAAGGAGTGGTAGATTTTGAGCTTGCGTAAAGCGGCGGTACGCCTGGGCCAGCTCCTGTTGCTGTTCGTAATAGGCTATTACCTGGTATACCGTAATCTCGTGCTTAACTGGCACTCCCTGGATGGGTATGAGATACGCTTGCGCTGGTTTCCTTTTCTGGCTTCTCTTCTGGCAATGTCCGCAATTTTCGTGGTCAACTCCCAGATCTGGCGCCGGATAGTCTTTTCAATGACCGGGATCAGGCTCGGCCACTGGCGCGTAGCGTATATCTGGTTTGTCTCCAACCTCGGGAGGTACCTGCCGGGAAAGCTGTGGCAGATCGCCGGCATGGCTGTTATGGCCAGGACTGAGGGCATTCCGGCAGGCGGGGCGGCGGCCTCGGGAGTCCTGGGCATAGTGATCTGCATGCTGGCCGGGGCGGTTGTCGGATTGGTCCTTTTTCCTGCGGGCGTAGCCGGGGATTATGCATATCTTCTCTCCTGGGCCTGGGTAGGCTTGCCTGTTGCTCTGGCATTTCTCCATCCCTGGCTGCTGAACCGTCTGTTGTCCCTGATTTCCCGGCCGGGCGGAAAACCTCAGATCCAGCGCAAGCTCAGGTTTGGGGAGCTGGTAATCTGGTTCGTTCTCAATCTCGGTGTCTGGCTTGCCTATGGCTTGAGTTTCCATTACTTTATCCTGTCGGTGATTCCTGATGCCGGGCTTTCAGTCTCCGATTCAGCGGGCATTTACGCAGTGGGTTATATTATCGGTTTTCTCGCGGTTTTCGCCCCTGGCGGCCTGGGCGTGCGCGAGTTGTTGTTTGTGGGTTTGCTGGCTGCCTCGCTGGGTGAGCTCAGAGCTACAGTGGTGGCCCTGATTTCCCGCATTTGGCTGACCCTGGCGGAGCTGGTGCCTTTGTCCGTGATGCTTCTCGCAGGCGGCCTGCCCGGTAAAATGCAGGCTCCAATTTCAGAAAAAAGGGTAGAAAAGGCTGATGAACAGGATTCTGGCAATCATTCCGACTTACAATGAACTGGAGAATGCAGAGCGGATTGTCAGGCAGGTGCTCGATGCAGGGCCTTCGTTCGAGGTGCTGATCGTGGATGACAATTCTCCGGATGGAACCGGGGAGATAGCCGAGCGGATGGCCGGGGAGAACCCCCGGGTCCATGTCATGCACCGGGCGGGCAAGCTGGGATTAGGCAGCGCCTATCGCGAGGGTTTCCGTTATGCCCTGGAGCGGGATTATGAACTGGTGTTCGAGATGGATGCCGATTTTTCTCACGATCCCCGTTTTCTCCCCGATTTTCTGCAGGTCATCCAGGAGTGCGACCTGGTGATCGGCTCGCGCTATGTGAGCGGGATTAATGTGGTCAACTGGCCGATGAGACGTCTTCTCCTGAGCTACGGGGCAAGCTTCTATACCCGCCTGATTACCGGCCTGCCGGTCAAAGACCCCACAGGCGGGTACAAGTGTTTCCGCCGTAAGGTGCTCGAGGCGCTCGATCTGGACCGGATACAGTCGGATGGTTATTCCTTCCAGATCGAGGTCAATTTCAAAGTCTGGCGTAAGGGTTTCCGGATCCGGGAAATCCCGATCATTTTTGTCGACCGGCATTCAGGCACCTCCAAGATGAACCGGCGCATCGTGTTCGAGGCGGTCTGGATGGTCTGGTGGCTGAAAATACAGAGCCTGTTGGGCTTGATCTGATCCGGGGGCAGGAAAAGCCGTGAAAGAGAAAAGAAGAAAGTTGGGAATCGCCTATGCGGCGGTTGATCTGGCGGCTGCCGAGGCCGCTTTTTTTGCCGCGGTCCTTTTGCGCTACCATACGCTCTATCCCATTCCGCCGTTTTTTAACTCCTATTCATACCTGTTTTATGCCCTGCTTTTGATTCTGCTCTACGTGCCGGTTCTTTATGCTGTGGGAGTCAATCGCGAGCGGGTGCCGAGTGTACAGGGACTGTTCAAGTCTGTTTTTCTGCTCTCGGTGCTGGTCACTATATTGGCGTTTTATTTCAGGGACTTCGCATTCAGCCGGATAGCGTTCCTCAGCTTTTGCGCGCTGACTTTCATTTTCGGTCTGTTGTGGCGCTTTGTTTTCCAGCTTGCGCTCGGCAAGCCGTCCTTGGCCTGGCTGGTCCGGGAGCGGGTGCTGCTGGCGGCCCGGGCCGAGCGCCTGCCCGCGCTGGCTGCCGCCCTGGAGAAAAGCTCGGCCGGCCGCTTTGAGATAAAAGCGCTTGCAGCAGAGGGTAAAAAAAGCCCGGATACCGCAAGGATACTCACTGAGAGTGGGCTTGGCGGCTTGGAAGAGGGGATAGGCGCTTTTGATGAGGTTCCCAAACTGGCGGTCCAGGCGGGTGTGGATGTCGTGTTTATCGACCCGGAGGGCATGGAGCCAGAGCGCTGGCTGTCTCTGGCCCGTAATCTGGCTGCCAAGGGAATCGGGTTGCGCCTGCTTTTCGGCCTGGAGCCGGACCTGCCCCTTGGGCTGAGCCCGGGTACTCTCGAAACCGGCGAGGCCCTGGAATACCTGGTCGGGCCGATTGGCGGCTTTCAGGCTCTGGCCAAAAGATTTATCGATATCGCAGTCTCGGTTGTCGTTCTTATCGCGGCCTTGCCATTGATGCTTGTAATTGCCCTCTTGATCAAGCTTTCAAGCCCCGGCCCCGTGATTTACTCGCAGGAGAGGGTGGGCCGGGACGGCGTGGTTTTTAACCTGCACAAGTTCCGCTCCATGGTTCACGAAGCGGAACGCACCACCGGTCCGGTCTGGTCCAGCACCGATGATAAGCGGGTCATTCCGGGAATCGGCTCTTTTATCCGCCGGACCGGCCTGGATGAGCTGCCCCAGTTCTGGAACGTCCTAAGGGGTAAGATGTCGCTTGTAGGTCCCAGGCCGGAGCGGGCCTATTTCTTTGATTCATATCCGGAGCTCTACCGCGGCAGGCTGGCCGTAAGGCCCGGACTCACCGGTCTGGCCCAGGTCAACTGCCGCAACACTACCAGTGTCGAGCTGAAAGTCCGCCATGACCTTTATTACATCCACAACTATTCGCTGGGGCTGGATCTCGAGATCCTCTGGCGCACCTCTGTCATGCTGGTCTTTCAGGAGTGGCGGGCGATTTTCTGCGGCAAAAAGGAAACTGAGCCGGAGACTCCGGCATCCGCTTTGGAAAAGAAGGACAGGCAAGGCCCCCGGGAGGGGAAGTGATCCTCGATTGCCCTGGCTTTCAGCCGGTTTTCCACCGCTGCCCAGTCTCATCCAGGGGTCCCGGGCTGAAACCTCTACCGCTTTTCATGCCAGCTCGACACACCAGGGGCAAAGAATGTTCTTTGGCCCGCTGAGCCGCTGTCCCAGCCATCCCGCCTGAGACCATCTCCCACTTGTTCGCTGATCTCGATTAAAGTATATTACTTGTGTGCTTAATGCAGCCTCATGAACGAACGATAACCAGAGGTTTATAAAATTCTGGCTCCTGTCTTCTTTTCCGGTTTAGAACAAATGTTTGAGAGACCGAAAGCCTGTTCCTTTTTACTGAATTTTGTAAATAATCCAATTTGGAAGGAGATCGATTGTGCGAGGTTCCCCGGTAATCGGAGAAAGGATAATACCTGAAGAGTTCAAAGTTGCCAGGCAGCAATATCTCCTTTACCTGCGCCATGTATTCGCATACGATTTCGCCATAAAAATGATTCCGAGAGAGAGTACGGTATTAGAGGTCGGCTGCGGCGGGGGGTACGGAACTTACCTGCTGTCGCAGAAAGTGGGGAAAGTTATCGGCCTGGATATAGATAAAAGCGCAATCGCCTATGTCACGGAAAAATACGGCTCGGAAAATTGTGTTTTCTCCACTTATGACGGGACTAAGATTCCTTATGCTGAAGAGACTTTCAATGCGGTCTTGTCTTTTCAGGTAATAGAGCATGTAGAGGATGACCTGAATTATGTGGCCCGGATTTTCAGCGTTCTCAAGCCTGGAGGCATATTTCTGCTCACCACGCCCAATAAGACTTACAGGTTAAAGCCCGGTCAGAAACCCTGGAACAGGTACCACAAAAGAGAATACTACCCGGATGAATTGGCGGAGCTCTTGAGACATAAGTTCCCGGATGTCTGTGTCTGGGGCATTCGGGGAAATGAGGAAGTTCAAAATCTAGAGCTGGAAAAAATGAAGCACCGCTCGAGCGTGGTATCTTTCTTTCGCAGAATGGTACCGGAGTGGCTGAAACTGGTAATGATCAAGTTCTGGCAGAGACTGTCCGGGCTTGGAGCTGGAGGAAAAAATAAGGAATTTCTTAATAAATATAGTATAAAAGATTTTTATGTGATCAAAGACAATGTCGAAGAAAGCCTGGATTTGCTGGCTGTGTGCAGGAAATGATATTTAGGTTAAGGAGAGAGTTACTACTCAGGTCATAAAATTGTTTGCATCTATCCGTAAAGGTAATTTTATTCTTCTTTTGGTGGCAAAAGAAGCAAAACCATTTCTTTTTAAACAAAAAGAAACAAAAGTTAATCCTGGCACTTTAGTCTTTTACTCCGCTTCGCCAAGCTCGCCTGGTGCGCAGGAAGCCTGCGCAAAGGCCTGCCTGGTCGTTGTACATCTAGTATAGCGATGATGGAAATTACTTGTCTTCTACACGCTCCAGAAACAGGGTCCTCGGACTTCAGGGCTTTTTATGGCCTAGTTTCGCCTGGGATGGCTTTATCATCGCAGGTAGTTGCACTAAAACCTCTTTTCGGCAGTTGTAGAAGTTTTTCTCTCGGGGTATTTCAATCGTTTTTAGGTAAATCAGTCGCTGGCGCCTTAAATGTAAGAATCGACATCTGGTAAATCATTCCTGTTTACTCAACTTATATTAATAACCAAGGCTAAAGCATATAAAAACAATATAAATGGAAACTATTTAATGCTCCTTGTAGTAACTATCGAGTTGGCTGATCCGGTTGCCAGGAGTATGCCGGGAAAGGGCTGGTATCAGATCAATGACCGATGTCCCGAAACTTTCTGCTCTGGAGCGGGCGTTTGAAGTCCTGCGGGAAGAGCCTCTCAGCGGAATGGAGATCTGCCGCCGTATGCTTGCCATTGAGAACTTGTCGCCGGAGCTTGCCGGGCGGCTGGCCTGCACCCTGCTCGGCTCGGACCCTCGTTTCAGAGAGCTTGGGGACGGCACCTGGACTGTCTCCTGTGGCGATGCGGCGCTATTGGCAATGGATCTTGAACGGGCCACTTTTGTAGTGGTTGATGTCGAGACTACTGGCTTCAGGCCGCCTGCGGACAGAGTGATCGAGCTGGGAATGGTTAAAGTTGACGGGTGCCGTGTTGTGGATGAATACGAGGCCCTGATCAACCCCCGCCGCCCGATACCCGGGCCGATCGCCAGCCTCACCGGGATTACCTGGGGTATGGTTGCCCAATGCCCGGTATTTGAAGAAGTTTGCGAGCCTTTCCTTGAGTTTCTGGGAGATGCCGTCTTTGTGGCCCACAATGCCTCTTTTGATTGGCGCTTTATCCAGAGCGAGCTGGCTCTCGCCGGGGGGCGCACACTATTGAACAGGAAGCTTTGCACAAAAATTTTAGCGCGCCGCCTTCTGCCGGAGCTCGACCGCCGGAGCCTGGATGAACTGGCCCGCTTCTTCAACTTTCAGTTCAGCGCCCGCCACCGCGCCCTGGGGGACGCCCGGGTGACTGCCAGTGTGCTTTTACGGTTTATCGAGCGCGCTGTAGAAAGAGAAATCACGACCCTGTCCGGGCTTTTCGACTTCATTAAGCCCCGGGGAACTGGAAGAACTTAAAACTAGCCTAAGATATTTGAAATTTTCAGGTATATCCTATATAAAACAAGTCATTCGCAAAATTTAAACTTTCAGGCACAAAGTGGCAAAGGCACAAAGTTATTGTAACTGTTTATTATGGAATTATCAGGTTAAACGCCAAAAACAGTCGTTCAATTTTCGCCTTTTTTCGTGGATTTTCAAGTTCTCTATGTCCCTTTGTTCCTTTGTGCCTCTGAACCTGGAACACTTTATTTATCAGTCAGTTAGAAAATTGTGAGAGATAATCTCTCAGATTGAAATGTGTAAGAATCTAAAGCAGAAAGAACTTTATTCCGATTTACGATTTAGCGGGCTTTTAGTTTACTTTATGCTTAGCCTGTCTAACTTTCACCAAGGACAACCGTGATTCTTAAAGACGGCTTTAAAACATTCTCTTATTTCCTGTTCGGTCTTTTGCTTTTTTCTCAGGTAGACAGGCTTGCCGGTCAGCAGTTGCCGCAGGAGATGATGGTGATCAACCGCTACGCCAATGTCCGCAAGGGACCGGGAAGCGGATACGAGCGGATAACCACCCTGTACGAGGGCGACCGTGTCCGGGCCGAGCGCAAGTATCGCGACTGGCTGCGGGTTTTGGTGTCAGATGGTCAGATCGGTTGGATCCGGGAAGACCTGCTGGGTCCTTACAAGGATGAAAACCGTCCGCTGGAAGTCGAGGAGGCGGACAGCCTGAAGGCGCTTATTGATGCCCGTGATCAGCGGATCACTGTTTTGGAAGACAGTGCACGGATCAAGCTCTCCACCATCCAGACCCAGGAAGGACTGAGGGACAGCCTCCTTGGAGTTCTCGGTCTCACTGAGATGCCGGCGATCGATAAAGAAAAAATTAAAGGACAGGACTCTGTGGGGGCCGCACGGCCGCCGTCCAGACCCTTAGCGAGCCAGGAAAGCGTGCTGGGCGCCCCTGAAAGTTACGTTCCAAGATATGAATTCAGTCCCCAACTCGGTGTCCTGATTTATGACAGAGATGCCCTGGCGGCGGCAGGTTTCTCTGTGGGAAGAAATTTTACCCGGGAGTTCGCTTATTGGGGAGATGTATTATTCAGCCGCCGCAACCCGCCACAGTCCGGTTCCCTTACGGGGGATATAAACCGGGCCTTTATTTCCGGAGGACTCGCTTACAGCTATAAGCCGGGCAATATGGCTGTGCCTTTTGCCGAGCTGGGAACCGGGGCGGCGTACACCCAGGCCGGAGACTCTTCCTCCACTGCATTGGATCTGGTTTTTGGAGCTGGCTGCAGGCTGTTTTTGATCCCTGATCTGGCGTTCAAGTTCGGCTACCGGGGACATTTGGTGCTGGCAGGGAATGACAACCAGCTTGGCCAGCTCATCTACCTGGGAGGCAGTTTTAACCTGCCGAGGATCGAAGAGCTTGCTTTCGCCGGGAGAAAGACGCCCCTTTATCTGGCCCCGTTTGCCGCCTATCAGATGTTTTCTCCACGATTTGGGATCAATGGGTCCGCTGTGCTCGGCGTGCGGCTTGGTTACAGGCTGCGGGAGCGCCTGGCTTTCGAGGCTGTTACCGGCTATTTGCCGGCAACCGTAAATTTCGATCTGACCGAGCGGAAACTTGGTGCGGTCGAAATCGAGGGGCGGGTTCTTTATTATCCATGGTTCGGCGGGAGCGGCCCTTATATTCTGGCAGGAGGAGGAACTCTGCTTTTTACCGGGGATGGCCGGCCTCCTGCAAATACTAAAAGCTATGGTTTTTTTCAATACGGCGGCGGGGTGAATCTAGAGCTTAACGGAGAGCTTTCCCTCAGCAGCGAAATGACGCATTTGTTATATCCAAATGTGGCGGAATTAAAGGGCCGTCATGAATTGGCCTCCGGGCATGCCTTACGGTTGACCGCCGGATTGAACCTCAGTTTCTGAAATTTTGAATTTATCGAATGGAAATTCCCGTGCAAACCAAAGGCCTGCTCGGACAGTTGGTTTTTTTGGCAGCCCTGATTTTGGCGATCCTGGCTGCTATTACCGGATGCGGAGACGACCGGAGCGTAACAGTGCCGGTCCCGAATACTGTCCAGGGGATCTGGCAGGGCAAGATCTCGCTTTCCTCCACCGGAAGCGAAGTCGCTCAAACCAGCAGGCTGCGCCTTGAACTAGTGCAGCGGGATTACAGCTTCGAGGGCTATCTTCTGAAAATCAACCCTCTGGCCGAGGGGCTCGGAAGCTCGCCTGTGGATACCTTTCTGGTTACTTCGGGAACGATTTCGGTTAACTATGTTTCTTTCAAGGTCATGGATCCCCAGGGCGGATCAGCCGTTTTCGAAGGTGAATTCTCAGGGAGCAGCCTTTCAGGTTCCGCCTGGGGGACAAATTACAGCGGCGAATGGAGTGCCGTGTTTGTGTATTAGGTATCTTGACTTGCACCGGGAAACGCTGTAAATTTAGTATAACTAATCGGTTCGTAGCTGACTTTGATTGTTTGAACGGGTATAATCGTATCTTATCCTTAAAGGAGCCGAAAAATCGGCTCTTTTTTGTTGGGGGGCCGGAAAAGTATATGTCCTCTTTGCTTCAAGAACTGGAAAGAAATATTCTGCCCTTTGTCAATAAACCAGTGCGCTATATCGGGTCCGAGTTCGGTCTCAAGCGGAAGCCATCCGGTTCTGTGCGGCTCAAAGTGGCTCTGGTGTATCCAGACCTGTATGAGGTGGGGATGAGCAATATCGGGCTGAAAGCGCTCTACTGCGTGGCGGCTGGTTTTGAAGAGGTGGCTGTGGAGAGAGCTTTTGCGCCCTGGCCGGATGCGGAAAAACTCCTGCGCGGGCACAGGATCCCACTCTACAGCCTGGAAACTTATACGCCCCTGAGTGAGTTCGACCTTGTGGGTATTACGCTTCAGTCCGAGCTTACCTATACCAATGTGCTCACTGTGCTCGACCTGGCTGGCATTCCTTTAAGAGCAAATGATCGAAGGGAGGGCGACCCTCTGATTTGCGGCGGCGGCCCCTGCGCCGTGAATCCTGAGGTAATGGCGCCGTTTTTTGATTTTTTCGTTTTAGGGGATGGTGAGACAGCCCTCGGAGAGATAATCTCACGGCTCCTTTCGCTTTCCAAAGAAGGTTGTTCCAGAGCCCGGCTGCTGGATTCTCTTAAAACTATCGAGGGAGTTTATGTTCCAGGTCCTGAACCGCCTGAGTTGGGTGAAAAGGTGACAGTGCTGAGGGTGGCGGACTTCAACAATCAGGTTGCCCCCGCCGGGTTGCCGGTTCCGCTGACCGAGCTTGCCCAGCACCATTTTGCAGTGGAGATCATGCGCGGCTGTACCTGCGGATGCCGTTTCTGCCAGGCAGGAATGTATTACCGCCCGGTGCGGGTGCGGGAAGTCGGGAAGATAGTCGAGGTGGTGTTAAAGGGGGTGCTCGAGGGCGGCTGGGATTCGGTAACTCTGCTTTCTCTTTCCTCGGCTGATTATCCGGCTATCGAGGAACTTGTCGAGCACCTTCTGCCTGAGCTTGAGAGCCGGGGGGTAAGGCTGTCTTTCCCCTCGCTGCGGGTTGACAGTTCAACGCTGCGGCTCCTGGAGCGTGTCGAGGGGGCCAAGAAAAGCGGGCTGACTTTTGCCGTGGAGGCCGGAAGCGACAGGCTCCGCGCTGTGATTGGCAAAAAAGTCGAGGAAGAGGACCTGATCCGCTTGGCCACCGAGGCATTCAAGGCAGGCTGGACCCTGCTCAAGCTCTATTTTATGCTCGGCCTGCCCACCGAGACCGGGGAAGATGTCGACCAGATCGCCCGCCTAATCCAAAGGGTGGCGGATGTAGGCCGCACGGTTCCCGGCAGGCATAATGTGAATGTTTCACTCAGTCCCTTTGTGCCCAAACCGGGAACGCCCTTCCAGTGGGAGGCCCAGGAGGGGCCGGAGCTTATCCGCGAAAAAATATCCCGCATCCGCAGGCAGGTTCGAGCGCGCTCCGTGGTGGTCAAAGCGCATGACCCGGAGGCCAGCGCCCTGGAAGGTGTCCTCGCCAGGGGCGACCGCCGACTGGCTGCGGTAGTGCAGAGTGCCTGGGAGTTCGGCGCGCGGTTCGACGGTTGGACCGAGTGCCTGAGTCCCCATCTCTGGAAAAAAGCCTTCAATATGCAAAACCTTGAACCGGAGTCTTTTTTAGCGGCCCGTCAGCAGAACTCCCCATTGCCCTGGCATTTTGTGCGGACTCCGGTGGAAGAGTCTTTTCTGAAATCCCAGTCTGCCGGAGCACTAAAGGGTGAAAATGTCGTAGACTGCAAGGATGGCCCCTGCTCTGAATGCGGGGCCGAGAGACCCCAGGTCTGCAGAAAACTCAGGTCAGTGGCCCAGCCGGGCGCTTCCTCCAAGCCTGCGCAAGAGCGGCTTTCGCGCCCCGGGCTTCCATTGGTCACCCAGGTCACGGACCGGAGGCTCTGGCGGGTGCGCTATGCAAAACAAGGGATATTGCGCTTTTGCGGCCATCTGGACATGATCCGCAATATCGAGTTTGGCTTGCGCCGCGCAGGAGCGCCGGTAATCTACTCAGGAGGCTATTCGCCGCGGATGCGGCTGCATTTCTCGCCCCCCTTGCCGCTGGGCCTGGAAAGCAGGGCGGAGTATTTCGACTTTGAGAGTCTGCCGGTCTCGGAACACCAGCTGCGGCAAGCCCTGGATAAGGCCTTTCAGGGTTTTGAAGGTTTCGCTATCCTGGATCTGCAGGCTCTCGCTCACGGTGTGCTGCCCCAATTAGCCAATGACATTGTCTGCTGCCGCTGGAGCGCCGAGGCTCCCTTCGGACTCGTGCCTGAAGGGGAGGAGTGGGGTGATTTTTTAAATCGCTGCCGGGAAAGACGGCTCGGTGAGGGGGCTTTGTTAACCCGCACCGATAAGAAAGGACGCGAACGGAAAATTTCTCTAGCCCGGGCCTTGGAAAGCGTGACTGTGGAAAATTTCGCCCAAGCAGCGCTTTCTTTTGTGCTCGATCTGCAAGGTGAAAATGCGGTCCGGGCGGATTTTTTTATCCAGTACCTTTTGGATTTCGATAATAGCGGGCTCTCACCTTGCCGCATCGAGAAAAACGAGGCGTATGTCAGGCGCGGCAGCAGGCTCGGCACACCTTTAGATTATTAAAACACGCTTTCTTCCTGTCGATATTTTTTGGCACTTTAAGAAATGCTTATTAAATTAGCATAGAAGCTTGCAGAAAAATTGGTTTCAGACAATAGCGTTTCTTGTCGGCTGCAGGGGCGCTCGTAATGTGGCGGTTCGAAAGTTGATATGTTTTGATCAGGTCAGGGCGCACCCGCGTGTGCGCCCTATGGGCAGACACATCTGTCTGCCCCACAGCCTGACCGGAATGGGTGTTTCGAACATGGCCACAAGATGGTTCCCCGAGGTTGGTTAAAATAAAAATGAAATCAACTAATTTCCGGGACAAAACACTAAAAAGTGTGCATTATTAAAGGTATCCCGGGCAAGGAGTCAGCTTGAAGTCCTCGAAACATAACAAAAAATTTGGGAAAATAATTATGGCGAGCCAGGCGGGACATAAATCCGTCAAGCGCGAAATCCTCATTTCAGTGGGGCTCAAACAGACCCGCATCGCTTTTTTAGAGGACAGCCAGCTAGTGGAGTTGATGGTTGATCACGATAGTGAAAAGCGCATGGTCGGAGATATTTACAAAGGGATAGTGCGCAGAGTGTTGCCGGGAATGCAGGCGGCTTTTGTTGATATCGGCCTGCCAAAACAGGCTTTTTTGCATTCGAGTGATGTGGGCGATGAGCTTTTTGACCTGGATGTGGAGCAGGATGTTCAAATCGATGAGTCCGTGGCAAAGAAAAGACGGCGCAAGCTGCAGGCTATTCAGGATCAGTTGCAGGAAGGGCAGGAGGTGCTCGTGCAGGTGATCAAGGAGCCGATAGGCTCCAAGGGTCCGCGGGTGAGCACTGAGATTTCATTACCTGGCAGACTGCTTGTTTACGCGCCTTTTGAAAACCGGGTCGGTATCTCGCGCAAGATTGAGAATACATCCGAGCGTTTGAGGATCAGGGAAATTATCAAAAAGACTGTGACCAAAAGTGAGGGAGTGATTGTCCGCACAGCCGCTGAGGACACCACAGCAGAGGAGTTTAAAAACGAATATAATTCGCTCAAAAACCTCTGGCGCAAGATTCGGCGTCAGGCGGGACAAACCCAGGCACCCGCACTCGTTTACCAGGAGATGAAGCTGATCAGTGGACTTCTGCGGGATGTGTTCAACCAGAGGGTTGATGCCCTGGTGGTGGACTCCAGGGAAGAATACAAACGGATCAAGACCTACCTGCACATCATTGCCCCCAAACTGATCAACCGCTTGCAGTTGTATAAAGAGAACAAGCCGATCTTTACCGCTTATGGCCTGGATGATGAAATCCGCCGGGTTTTCAACAGAAGGATCTGGATTAAAAAGGGCGGCTATATTGTGATTGAACAGACTGAAGCCCTGGTCTCGATTGATGTCAATACCGGCAGATATACCGGCGAAAAGGACCAGGAAGAAACCATTTTGCGTACCAACCTGGAAGCCGCCAGGGAGGTCGCACGCCAGATCAGGCTGCGCGACCTGGGCGGTATCATTGTGGTTGATTTTATCGACATGGAGAGCAAAGAAAACCAGCAGGCTGTGCTCGATGAATTCCGCAAGTACCTGAAATACGACCGGTCAAAGACCAAAGCTTTCGATCTGAGCCCCTTGGGCCTGGTAGAGATGAGCCGCCAGCGGGTGCGGTCGAGCCTGTTCCACAGTCTGACTACATCCTGTCCGACCTGCGAGGGCAGGGGCAGAGTATTCACTCCGGAGGTGGTTGTGAGTGAAATAGAGCGGGAGGTGAGAAAAATCAGTGTCTCCGGCAAAGAAAAAAAGATCCTGATCAGAGTTCACCCGGCAGTGGCTTTGCATATCATGGAAGAAGAACAGGATTTGTTACAGGACCTGGAAAACCAGACCGGGCTCAGTATCAAGATGCGTGATGATCCCTTGATGCGCCCGGATAACATTGCCGTTTATTCCATGCCCTCCCGGAAACAGATTGAAATAGGCTTATAAATTTATTATTGACAATTCAAATTTTCTCTTCTATCTTATTAAGCTTTCTATCAAAAATATTTAAACTTGTCTATCGAGAAGCCGGAGTTTTCGATGTATGCCATAGCTCAGAACGGTGGAAAACAATTCAAGATCGAACAGAATTCGGTTATCCGTGTGCCGAGCCTAAAAGTTCCGGTAGGGGAAAAGGTTCGTCTGGAAGAGATCCTCATGTTGTGTGAGGGGGAGCAGGTGCAGGTGGGCCGGCCCTTTATCGAGGGAGCCTATGCTGAGGCCCGGGTTTTACGTCACGGACGGGCTAGAAAAATACAGATTATCAAATATAAACGTCGCAAAAACTACCATCGGAGAATCGGGCACCGTCAGGATTTCACCGAGCTCTTGATCGATGCCATAGTTGCAGCCAAAAAGAAAGCCAGGCCGAAAAAGGAAAAAGCCGCTAAGCCCGCTGAAAAACCGGAAGCGATCCATGAGATCGCTAAGGCTGAAGCTGTCGCGGTCGGAGAGGAAAAGGTCATTTCCACAGTAACCGAACAGGCTCTCGAAACCGTGAAAATAGAAAAAGCCGAGCCTGAAAAGAGAGCGAGGAAGAAAGCCGCTCCCAAGGAAAAAGCTGCTGGTCCTGCCGGACCCGAGGGTGAAACAAAAGCAGAGGCTCAAGCGCAAATTAAAAAGCGCGGCAAAGCTAAGGCCAAGGCAGAGCCTGAAGCCAAAGTCAGGCCCAGGACCAAGGCAAAAGCCGAGACCAAGGGGAAAGAGAGCGCGGTAGCCGAAAGCGTCTCTGAGGGTAAAACTAAGGATAAGGCTGAGGCCAAAACTAAGCCCAAAGCCAAGCCCAAAGCAAAGACTAAGACCAAGGTTAAGGCTGGATCCCCTGATGAAAAAGGGGATGCCGACAAAGGTGCAGGGACCGGGAAGAAGAAAAAAGAATAAAATCCGACTGAGATATGAATCCTGATCCGTATTCTGAATAAGCTCGGGGGGATCAAGGGGTTGGAGTTTAAGCATGCAAGGAGAAAAAAATGGCCCATAAAAAAGGAGTAGGGAGTTCCCGGAACGGTCGTGACAGCCAAGGCAGACGGCTGGGAGTCAAGGCTTTCGGGGGGCAGCTTATCAATGCCGGTTCGATAATTGTCCGCCAGAGGGGCACTCGCTTCCATCCAGGGAAAAATGTCGGTCTGGGCAAAGACTATACTATTTATTCCCTGATCGATGGGGTGGTGACTTTCGAGCGGAAAGATAAGACCCGCAAACAGGTCTCAGTTTATCCGGCAGAGGTATCAGAAAATTGACAGTTGTTGAACCTGAGCTTCTCAAGTGGTTCGGGGCTCGTTATTAAAGGCGCTCATTTTTATTGAGCGCTTTTTTTTTGCTCCGGATTTTTTAACGGTGTCCAGATAGTTGTTTTTTTGATAAACGCTGTTTGTTGACAACCATAATTTATAATGTTAATATAAATAAATATAAAGCAATTCATATAAAGTAATTAGCCTGCAAAAAAGCGGGAACTATCTTTCTGTCGGCAGGTTTAACAATAAGGAGGCTTGAATTTGGACCGGCTTACCCTTCACGGTATGAAATTCTACTCGCACTCAGGCATTCACTCATTCGAGAAAGATGTCGGCCAGCTTTTTGAAATCGATATCGACTGCTACCTGGATTTAACTAAAGCCGCGCAGTCTGACCGGATTACCGATACTGTCAATTACCCGAAACTTTTTCAGACAGTCAAGCAGGTGATGGAAGAAAGCAGTTTCAACCTGATGGAGCGGCTGGCCGGAGAAATAGCCGGGAGAGTTTTGGCAGAGTTCCCTGTACAGAGGGTGACAGTCCGTTGCCGTAAACCCAGGGTGCCGGTCAAGGGGTTTATCGATTATGCGGGAGTTGAGATTACGCGGGACAAAGAAGCTTAAATCAAGTGTGAAAGGGGTCATTTGGAGGAAAATGTTTTTGTGAGCCTGGGGTCCAATCTGGGGGACAGGGAGGCTAATATCCGGCGTGCCTCGGAACGTCTGGCCGCCCTGCCGCAAACAGAGGTCACCGGAGCCTCCAGGGTACTCCTCACCCGGGCAGTGGGCCCGGTTGAACAGCCTGACTTTCTCAATCAGGTTCAGCGTCTGGCCACAGCTCTTGTCCCTGAAGAGCTGATCGAGCGTTTACTGCTGATTGAGAAAGATCTGGGCCGGGTGCGCACTGTGCGCTGGGGGCCCAGAGTGATTGACCTGGATATTTTGTTCTATGGCATGGCCGCTTACAGCAGTAGACTGCTGGTCTTACCGCATCCGGAAGTCTGGAACCGTCCTTTTTTTCTGGAGCTGATCCGGGAGATAGACGCGGGTTTCCTGAGCCAGTGGGACAGGGCTAGAGAGTCGAAAAACAATCAAACGGGAAAGGCAGCCAGGTGAAGCTGGAAAGCCGGAAAGAAAAAGTGCGCAAGGCGACCGAAGCTGCAAGAAAGCAAGGCCTGCGGATCGGCCTGGTGCCTACCATGGGATATTTCCACGAGGGGCACCTGAGTCTCATGCGCACCTGCCGGAGCCGTTGCGATTTCAGTGTGGTCAGCATCTATGTCAATCCGATCCAGTTCGCGCCGGGCGAAGATTTGGAAAGGTATCCCCGGAGTCTCGATCTCGACCTGGCTCAGGCCGAAAGAGAGGGCATGGATCTGGTATTTGCGCCGGCTGATGAGGAGATGTACGCCCGGGATTGCTCCACTTTTGTCGAGGAGGTGGAACTCAGCCAGGGGCTCTGCGGGCTGCGCCGCCCGGGGCATTTTCGCGGTGTGGCAACCGTGGTAGCCAAGCTTTTCAATATCGTCCGGCCTGATCAGGCCTTTTTCGGGCAAAAAGACCTTCAGCAGCTTTCTGTTATCCGACGCATGGTGCGGGACCTTGATTTCCCGGTGGAGATCGTGCCTGTGCCGACTGTACGCGAGCCGGACGGGCTGGCTATGAGTTCCCGCAACGCTTATTTAAGCCCTGATGAGCGTAAGCGTGCGCCCGCGCTTTACCAGTCGCTGGCAAAGGGCGCCAGGAACATGGTCTCAGCCTCGGGCAGGGTAGAGCCAGCGCTCGAGGGCCTCAGGCTGGAGATTGAAGAAAGAACCGGAGGCGTCCTGGAATATCTAAGCGCAGTGGATGAAAATATGGCCGAGGTCGAAAAATGCGAAAATGTGCGTTTTCTATCCGCTGCGCTCAAGCTCGGCTCGGCTCGACTGATTGATAATGTGGATCTCAGGGCTTGAAAGCTCATGTAAAAACGGAGTGTCCAGATGAACCTTGAAAAATCTGCAGAAGAAGATGCCGGGAAACAGCCGGACAAATCGGCAGGAAAGCAAAAATCCGGTTTCCAGGGTTCGATTTTCAGCCGGAACCTGGAGCTCAGTGTCGCTCCTGTCTCCTCTATCCGGCCGCCGCAGCAGCGGCCTGAGGAGCCTGATTCCCCGATACAGTCTGTAGACCGGGGGATTTATTTTAAAGTCGAGGCAGGGAAGGTTCTTGACATTCTGAAAGAGGAGCTCGAGCGCAGAAAACAGGGAACTCCATCTCTGGACTTATTAGAAGATCTGTATGGGAGCTGGATAACTTTGTGGGGGAACGACCGCCGGTTTCCAGCCGGCGCCTTTACCGAAATGTTGGAAATCGCTTATTCCATTCTCCAGCAGGTCGGGAAAGATGACACGGCGCTTGGGTCGGATGAGGGCAAGCTCCTGGCCGGTATTTTTGAATTGATGTCAAAACTCATCTCGGGTGAAGTCGACGAGAGATTTCTCGACTCCAACAGGCACCTTGTGGATAAATACAGGATGCTTGCCATCAGGCTCAAAACACAGTCTGAAAGGCAAGAGGCCGGCACTGAGGGCTGGCCCGAAATGCCCGCGGAAACAGAGAGCCGCAAGGAGATCGAGCCTGATTTCGGCGAACGGACCCGCGAGAATGATATTATCGAACAGCAGGCGGATATCTCGGATTCGGTTGATGAATGGTTCTCCCAGGTAAGCAGCCTGATTGCCGAGCCCAAAGCGGAAAGAAAAGTTCCGGGCGGGTGGCCGGCAGAGCCTGGACGCAGTGCAGAAGGTCCTGAAAGTGAAGAAATGGTCAGCGCTCCACGGAGAGAAGAAAAAGAAGGGGTTCGCCCAGTGGGTGAGCTCGAGCCTGTGACTCAAGCTGATACTGGCGGTTCCTCAGTGGGGGAGAAGGAGGCTGCTGCGCAAAAACAGGAAACTGAAAGGCTAACTGTTGAAAAGAGACCTCCTCGCCAGGTTGAGGAGCGAATTTTGACGGAGAGGCTGCCGGATTTATCCCCACCGGTCCGGATCGAGTGGCGCGACGAACAGAAAGAGCGGGCTGCTGGCCTCACGGATCTCCCTGTTCAAATCCCGGAAGTTGAAAGCGCGCCTGATATCGTGGGCGCTTATTTCAAAGAGCACGGCAAAGTGATTGTCGAAATTATCAGAAATAATCTTGCCAGTCTCGGCGGCCGCTCAACCAAAAGAACCTCGCAGAGGCTGGCCCGCTATGTAGATGAACTGTTCAGGCTCGCTGAAGATTTCGAGTATGAATCTCTGGCTGACCCGCTTAGGAGAACACAGAGGCTTTTGGCTCACCTTGCCGTGATCGGGAAAGAAGAGGAGATGAGCGAGGTTATCGAAAGCCTGAGCTCCCTGGTCGACTTCCTGGAACAGGAGCTTGAGAGTGTCGGCTCCCCGGTTCAAGCTGTATGATTTAAGGTCCGTTTTTTGCAACCCGGAATATTCCCCCCGGCATTGATTGTGGAATGTCAAAATTAACCCTGACTGATCGAAAAGTCAGAAAATCAAAACCCCATTTCTCTCTCGCGCGATGGCGAACAGTGCCGCTAAAAACATCTCCGGTTACAGGCTGCTGCTTCTGCTTCTTCTCTTTGCAGTTCTCTACCTTCCTTCGCTGAAAAATGGATATGTGGGCTGGGATGATGCTTTGATCCATTCCAACAGGAATATTCGTTCCCTTTCCCTGGAAAATATGACCCGGATTTTCATTCCCCAGCCGGGAAGTACAGCCTCCTACCAGCCGCTTCGCACACTGGCTAATGCATTAGTCTTTGCCCTGAATGGGCCAAGGCCGCTGGGTTATCTGCTTTTCAATATCCTGCTTTATCTGGTCAATATTTTGTTATTTTACAAGACGGTTAGAATCTTGATCGAGTTCCATGGGGATGACAGGCTGAAAGTTTCTTCCCATGCTTCGGCCCTTGTATCTGCTGCGGCCTTCGGGCTGCTTCCAGTGCATGTGGAGGTCGTTTCCTGGATCCAGGGAGGAAAACAGACCCTGATGGCTGCCTTTTTCCTAGGTTCTTTTATCTGTTACCTCCGGTTCAGGGATAGTGGAAAAGAAAAAATGTTCTGGCTCAGTGTGGCCCTCTATGGAGCTGCGTTAGTCAGCCAGCCCGGGGCGATAGCTTTCCCCTTATTAATTCTGGGTTACGAGGCGCTCACCGCTGGTCATGGGAACCGTTTTCGCAAAGAATGGCTGCTCGATACAGGATTGAGGATTTTACCATTTATCCTGCCCGCGGTGCTTTTGGGGGCTCAACTTTTATTTATCTCTACAGTGAGGAAATACCCGGTAGCTGAGCTATCTTTCGTGTCCTCGCTCTTTACAGTGCCGCTTTTATGGGGCAAATACCTGATAAAGCTTTTCCTGCCGGTCAATATCTGCTGCCGCTATCCGATGACTGTTCCAGGGACACCGCCACTTTTTGCCGGCAGCGCCGCGGCCCTGGCTCTTGCCGGACTCGCCTGGGCGGCATGCCGTGCCGCAGGCGAAAAAAAGCTGGCCGGACTCGGACTGATCTGGTTCGCAGTGACTCTTTTGCCTACAAGCGGGCTGGTTCGGACAAGCACCCTGATGGCCGACCGTTATCTGTATTTGCCCAGTATGGGCTTTGCTATCCTTCCCGGTCTGATTTTTGGCAATCTGCTTGCCGGCGCCGGCGCTTCTCATTTTATCAAGGCGCGCAGCTCTCTTTTGACTGCCCTGGTTCTGGCAGTCGCGGCCGGTTGGGCTCTTGTGACAGTCAAAAGGGAGCTTGACTGGCGGGACGGAGTCGCTTTATGGTCCAGAGTTGTCAGTCTTTATCCGGAGCATGATCTGGCGACTTTCAATCTGGCGGATGCCTTACAGAGGGAAGGCAAGCTGGATGAGGCGATAAAACATTACCAAAAGGTTATCCGGATCAACCCGGATTACGGTGACGCCTACAGCAATCTAGGGGTGTGTCTGCGCCTGCGGGGTGAGGACCGGAAGGCGATCGGATATTTCGAGCGCGCCCGCAGCCTGCGGCCGGACCGGGCTGAGGTCTGGATCAACCTGGGTATAAGTTATGCAAATGTGAGCCGGGATTCAGCCGCTTTTGCCGCCTTTGAAAAGGGAATCGATCTGGGGGGGAGGTCAGCCTGGGCTGGTTATTACAACAGGGCCAAGCTGCTGTTATCCGGAGGTTCGGTGGAAGAGAGCGTAGCGGATATGGAGAAGGCTGCGAGGTATGCGCCCCAGTGGGTGACCAGCGAAGCCTGGCTGGATCTGGGACGAACTTTAGAGCGTCTGGGCCGGGTTGACCTGGCAGTGGAACTGCTGAGCCTTGGCAAAGGAGAGGCCGCTTTTGATGCCTCATGCTGGCGAATCTTGGGGAACCTCGAGATTCTCTCTGGAAATCCCTCCGCAGCGATCGAAACATTGAAAGTCGCTGCCGCTCGAGATCCTGAGGATTATCAGACTTATGTTCTTTTGGGTTTTGCCAACCAGCAGGCGAATTTTACCCAGGATGCCGTGAAAGCTTACCGCAGGGCACTCGCCATGGGAGGGCCCGACCGGGAAAAGGTGTTGAACAACCTGGCCCTGATCCTTGCCGAAACAGGCAAACTCGACCAGGCCGAGAAGGTCTATCTGGAGGCTTTGGCCCAAAAGCCCGACTTTATTGAAGCCTGGGTAAATCTCGGGATCCTTTACCGGACCAAGGGAGATCTGACCCAGGCGCGCCGGAGCCTCGAGAAGGCTCTGCGTCTATGTGCCGAGCGCCAGGTGCCTGACAATATAACCGAGGGTATCAAGCAGATCCTGGACGGGTTAGGGCCGCAATGATCTTGATAATCGGCCCGGATCAATGATAAATATCCAGGGAATTATGACGCGACAGGCCGGGAAGTTAATAAAATCTCCCTGCTGTTCTTGTCGGTATTTTTCCGAACCGGGTGCGGGCCGGCATCCTTTTTGCTTTGTAGCAGCGCAGCAATGATCTCCCCCCTTGGGTGTTATTGCAAAAAGGCTGCCGGCCCGCTGCTTTCTGCCGGTCTATCCTTTGCCGGGATACACCCAAGCTTTGCGCTCCTGCTGTTAAATAAGGTTCTGTTTTTCTATGCATAATCCGGGGAAAAGCGATCGTTTATGGAGAAAGTGTTGAGAGAAAATAGAGGCCTAGTCTATCTAGCGCTCTTTCTTGCAGTAACGGCCCTTTTATACGCTCGTTCCCTGAATTATGGGCCGGTAAACTGGGACGACCAGCTTTTGCGAATAGAGTATTGGGGCGAAAATACTGATCCCGGAGAGCTCCTTAAAGTATTTAAGCCTAAACTTTCCGGAACTTATCAGCCGGTACGCGAGCTTGCCATGGCGTTACTGGCAGGCCAGGGAGAAAAATCTTCCTGGTGGCCGTATCACCTGGTTTCATTGGTTTTTTATCTGGCCACGGTGTTATTTTTTTACCTCACAGTAAGCCTGCTGCTCTCGCGACTAAACAAGTTTTCGGATCAGGAGGCGCGGCTCTGGGGAGTCGTTGCAGCCACGGGATTTTTCGCCTTGCATCCCGGCCATGTGGAAGTGGCAGCCTGGATCCTGGGGCAAAAAGATGCTCTAGTGGGCTTTTTCTACCTCGGCGCTTTTTTCTTTTACGCCCGCCGGCCCGCTCCCTCAAGAGGCGATCTGATCTTTTCGCTGATTTTTTACTATCTGGCTTTGGGATCCAAGCCCTCGGCAGCCAGCCTGCCGTTTGTGCTTTTCTTTTATGACCGTATTTTCAGGCCCGGGCTTTTCAAGCCGCCTTATCTGGGCCGGCTGGCAGCCGTATACTCCCTTTTTATGCTGCCTGCCCTGCCCTTCTTTTATTATTTCCTTTTTCACACTACGATTTTAACCGGGAAATTGGGCTTTGACAACCCGCTCTTGCAGTTGGGCAAAGTCTGCGGGGCGGTCTCTTTCAGCTCCCTCAAGCTCTTGCTTCCACTCAACCTTTGCCTGCGTTACCCTGCGTTCCGGTTCGAAAGTTTAAGCGACCCGACCCTCTACCTTTATCCTGCTTTTGCCTTGTTCATCCTCTACTGGGCAGTCAGCGCCTACCGCAAGAGAAAACCGTACGCCTTTTTCATTCTCTGGGCGCTCCTGGCGCTGCTTCCGAACTCGAACCTGGTGCCTATCCGCATTGAGCGGGCGGACCGCTATTACTACCTCTCCTCGATCGGTTTCTGCGGGCTTGCCGGCTACTGGGCGGCCTATATCCGCAGCCTGAGCCCCAGGCCCTTTCTCCCTTTTATAAAAGCTTTTATTGTTCTTGCCCTGGCCTGCCTGGCTGGCCTTACTTACCGGCAAATAGCATACTGGCGCGATAGTCCGACCGCCTGGGGCCGGGTCGTCTCGATTTATCCGGACCTCACCCTGGGCCGGGTCTCCTTGGGAAAGAGCTATCTTAAGCTTGGCGAGTATGATCAAGCTCTGGAAGAATACCGGCCCCTGCTCGAGCAGCCTGTTCCCAACACCGAGGCTCTTAAAGGGGCAGTGCGTATTTCTCTAGAAAGGGGACAGAAAGAAAAGGCCCTTGATTTTAGTCTGGTCGGACATCGCCTTTTGCCGAAAGATGAATTTTTCCTTCAGGCGCTTACCATACTGTATCTGGAAGAGAAGAATAAAGAGCGGGCTGAGAATCTGATTCTCGAATGGCTCGAGATATTGCCGGATTCCCGGAGAGGCTGGCTTATGCTTGTAAAGCTGCGCAGCGTGCAGGGCAGGCCTGCAGAGGCGGCCCGTGCCCTTGAGCAACTGATCAGGATTGACCCGAATGATGTGGAAGCTTATAACGGATTGGCCATGCTGTGTGCGGAAACAGGGGAGAGGCAAAGAGCCGAGGGATACTTGAGACAAGCCCTTGATCGTGAGCCGGACTCCAGGCTTACATGGATGAATCTGGCTTATCTTTATTCAAACACCGGCCGGCGAGAGGAAGCTGTGGGAATTTATTCACGCTACAGTCTCGAGGCTTTAGATTTAAGAGGGCTTGAGTTTATGGGCGCTTTGTTTTTCGAGCGCGGCGAAAACGAGCGCTCCCTGCAATTTTTCCTGGAAATGGCAAACCGTCAGCCCACCCTGGCCAAGGCTTTCAACAACGCCGGTGTGGTCTGCGAAAGGATGGGACAATACCGGGAAGCGGATTCCATGTACCTCCATGCATTGGCTTTGGACAGTTCTTACGTGGATGCTTTTTATAACAGGGGCAATCTTTTATTCGCCCTCGGCGACAGGAAATCAGCACTGCACCATTATCAACTGGCTGATTCACTGGCCGGGGGCGCTGACAGGGATATTGTAAAATCACTCGCCAACACTTTTTCGGTCCTCGGAGATACCGCTCAGGCGCGAATGTCCGCTGAAAGGCTCCGCAGGCTTGATTCTTCCAAAAAGAAGGATTAAGACCCTGCCGGCAGAAATATCGCCTGGAAAAGGGCGCTGATCAAATGCAGGAATCAGCTAAAATAAAAGCTGCGGGGAAGCCTCGCACTTTTGACCACTGGGCATTGATACCAGTTTTATTACTGGCCCTGGCTGTTTTGGCAATCTACGGGCAAAGCCTCTGGTTCGGCTATGTAAACTACGATGATGTCCTGATCCTGGGCAAGCAGTGGATCGGTTATCGCGAGTTTACCTGGGAGAACTTGCTCCGGCTTTTTACCCCGTCAGGGGCCACTTTTCAGCCTCTACGTCATCTTGCCTTCGGCCTGGTATATCTTTTTAGCGGCACTGAGCCATGGGGTTATCACCTTTTCAATCTGCTTTTGTATTTCGCTAATCTCCTGGTTGTCTTTTTCCTGTTCCGCAAACTGCTCGAACTCTCGCCGGTCCTTGAGAGCAAGAAGTCCGCTGATTTTTGGGCCTGGGTCGGCACAGCCTGGTTTGCCGTTCATCCCGTGCATGTGGAAGTAGTGGCCTGGATGGTTTCCAACAAGGAGCTGTTGGCGGGCCTGTTCTATTTTTTGTCTTTGCTGTGTTACCTGAAGAGCCGGGAGGGCGCTTTTGCTTTGAGTTATTACCTGGCGAGTTGGGCTTTCCTCGTGCTCGGGCTCTTGTCGAAACCCAGCGTGGCCGCTCTTCCCCTGGTGGTGATAGTTTTCGAGCTGTTCTACCTCGGCTCGGGTTTCAACTGGAAAAGGGTTGCCTTAAGGATCTCGCCTTTCCTGGTTCTGGTAGCAGCTGCAGCCTGTTATTATATCTTTCGGAGTACCTCTTTTTACGGAAAACTCCCGCAGGAAAGCATTTCCCTGCATTTTTTCACTATGTCCTCGGTTCTGGCAAAATATGTCAAGATTCTCCTGCTTCCGATAAATCTAAGCAATAGTTATCCCCCGCCGTTTTTTTCAGGAGAGTATAACTACCGGCTGATCTTGTATCTGGCTGTGGATGCCGCAATTTTCACCGCCCTTTTCTGGTCTGTGCGGCAAAAAAAGAAAGACATCGCATTTGGCGTTAGTTTTTTCCTGCTCAACCTGCTGCCGGTTTCCGGGATTGTCCCGATCAGCATTTTCATGGCTGACCGTTACCTCTACCTCTCCTCTTTCGGTTTCGTTTTTGTCTGCATTCTGGTTTTGATCCGATTTACCGGCATGTTGAAAATCAGCGTGCGCCCGCGGCGGTTGTCTGCTGCCTTGGCCGCGGCCGGACTCGTCTTTTTAGCTGCAATTTCGGCGGACCGCTGCCGGGCCTGGAAAGATGGTGTCACATTGTGGAGGGAGGCTGTCCGCACTTATCCGAACTTTCAATTCAACCACTTCGGACTGGGCAGTGCCCTTTTATCTGCGGGCCGTCTTGAGGAGTCCCTGGCGGCGTTTCAAAAAGCAAACCAGTTCAAGGAAAATATGAAGGTTATTTATAACCTGGCCCGTATTTATGATGAACTGGGGGATTCTGTTTCGGCGGACAGTTGTTACAGGCGGGTATTGCGGCTCAACAGCGAGGATGTGGATCAGCCGGAAATCATGTCCGTGGTTTATCAACGTCTGGGGATGAAAGAAGAGCTGGCCCGCCTGTGGTGGAACAGAGGTAAAAGTCTGAGAAATTATCCGGAAGAAGCACTGCGTAATGCCCGTAGATTGTACAAAATGGGTTATCTGGACAAGGCTATCGAGGTGCTGGATGAGGCCGTGTCCGGCTCTCCTCCCGCATCAGCGGGTTTGAGGACCAGCCTGGCCGCCTTTCAGGTCCTCAAGGGGGATTTTGAGAGCGCGGCGCTTACAATCCAGGCGGCCCGCTCGAATGGCGAAGACCCGACAAGACTCGCTGTCCTTGAGGCTGACCTGGAGTTTGCCCGGGGCAACTATCAGCAGTCTTATGACCTGTACGCCTCTGTACCTGTCGAGAGCTTGTCAGACGAACAGAAGGAACGCCTGGCCGCTTACTTTTTCGCTTCCGGAAGGCTTGCCGGGGCGCTTCGGATTTTCCGCATGCTGGCCGCAGGCGCACCGCCGTCCGAGGCGGCGGTGCACAACAATGTCGGAGTGGTGCTTGAGGGGATGGACAGCCTGCAGGCGGCTGAGAACGAGTATCTCCGGGCATTGGAGCTTAAGCCGGATTACGCGGACGCCTGGTTTAATCTGGGCAATGTAACAAAAAAGCAGGGAAAACCCGACCGGGCGCTTGAATATTATTCGCGCGCCAGACAGATAGAGGGTTTAAGCGCGGATGTGGAAGAGGCCCGGGCTTCGGTGCTGGTTGAGCTAAAGCGGTACAGTGAAGCTTTCCAGGTTTACAGCAGCCTTTTCCAACTCGATTCCACTGACAGCCGGGCCCTGCTGGGAGCAGCCGATGTTCTCTGGGAGCAGGGCAGGCAGAGCCTAGCTCAAAGATATTATCAGGAATACCTGGACCGCTTCGGCAAAGAAAAAGCCCCTTCATACGTGCAGGAGCGAATCACAGGCAGACCGTCCTCACAATTGAAAAATTAAAGCCTCCCTCACAATTATCCGATAACCAAACCAGAAGTATATCAGGCGCCGGAACTATGAGAGCTGCCGGCTGCCTCCTCAAGTGGCCTGGGCCCGGCCCTCCCGTTAATAATTACCCTCCTGGAAAACTGTTGCGGTCAGGGCCAAAGGGCCACATTCAATTATTTTTGTTCCATCAATCAGGGATGATTTCTATAGAGAAAGGGATTTCTCATGGAAACCAAACTCCTTATTGCGGCCTTAGTCGGCTGTGTGCCCACAATTTTTTATCTGCTAGTTATCGGCTTCAAGAAGATACAGCTCAAGCTTCGCCGTATTTTCCCGCATGAAGGCATAACTCAGGTGATACTTGTGGCTATCTCCCTTTTATGTTTTAGCACATGCCTTTTTCTGGTAATCTGGAATTTTTTCACCCCGATTCCATACTATCACCGGGAAAGATTGATAGTGATCGCTATTCTTTTTCTGCTGATGGGGATATTCTGCCTGCAGGTATTGCAATTTGTCCGCTTGCAGAGCAGTCAGCAGCGTCAGGGCATCCGATTTTCCTCCAACCTGAGGAGAAACAATCCCAAGCGCGTTGCCAGGGATTATGCGGCCTCGAACAGTAAAACCTGAACCGGCTTCTGTCCCTTCAAAGCCCCGGAATAAACACTGACTGTACTGATTCATGGGACAATGCTCTTTCAGGCCGGGTCGACTTGTTAACTGGATTCTGAATTTATATATTTAGAATGCAGAATCTTGAATTTACAGACAAATGAAGGATGGTGAAAAAATCATGGTGGATGAAGCTTTAGAACAGTATATATCCGATATCAGCGAAAGAGAGGACGAGAGCGGAACAGCACTTGACGAGTTCATGCGTACAGAGGAGAAAGAGTTCGAGTGGCTGATTTCCCCGGACCAGTTCGCCGATTTCTGGATCGCTTCAATCTATCTTCTGGTAGGCACCTGGCAGATCATAACCATAATCTTCCTGTTGCTTGAATAATCGAGTCCGGCAGTCCGCAGACAAGCTGTCAAGTTCTCGGTCAGCGGTTGACAGGAGGCTTTTCAGGTTACTGAGCCGGGCCATGGGAAGGCAGAAAATTCAGACAGTGAAACCTGAATGGACAGAGAAGCTAAATTTCACGCTTAGTAAGCCGCTCCGGGATCGGGTTCCTTTTGAACGGTTTTTTTAACAAAAGATATTTCACCGCTGCTTTGATTCTGAGAGGTGATTCCCGCTCGCCTTAATTCATTCTCTATACGACCACATAATACATTAATAAATATAGCATTTTGGGCAAAACTCTTTCCAGTGCTTCAAAACTGATTGATTACTGTCTCTGACAGTTTTCCGGATCCAACTTGCGCCCTCTGCTTCATTAAAGCTGACAAATACCGGTTCGGCGGGCTTACTTCCCGGAATAGCCCCAGGTGAAACGTAATCTCATTGTCTGCCTGCCTGGCCTTCACTGTTAGAAAAGAGACGATCAAGAAGAAAACGTCAATTCAAAATCTTCGGAGCAGACCTGTCTCAACCGGACTCACCACCGGCGAGTTAGGGTGGCGCGCCAGCGCCATGAATGGCTGACTCCTGAATTCTTATTCTGCAATCCTTTTTGGTTCCGGATTGTCTAGGTTAGGGTTTATACGCAATTATTTAAACCGCTGCGAATAAATATTTAAACTTGATAATGTCCTCTTGATAGCCTGAGATTAGCGGCCTTTGATCCAGGTTTTGTGTTTTGAATCAATGCCGTAAAATGATAAAGCAAATGATTTAACTTATGGTTTATTTGACTGTCAGTTTCAAACCTGTGGGGCAGCCGGCTGCCTGGCCGGTTTAATGATAGTTGAGACTCCGTCCTGAGCGGTTCTTTGCCCTGGAAAAATATTTGCTTTTCCATACACAAAAAGTTAAAGGTTGGTCATACATTGCCGATTATAAGATAAGGCCAAGTGAGTAACTTTTCTTGCTGGCGGGGTGATTCTCGGATCCAGCGGAGCCAGTGCGTCTATAAAGTCTGCGGGAGTGGGCTTTGTAAGCGGGATAATATTATTTTATCCAAAATTGAATTTTTCCGTTAGTTTTATGGCATTTGGAGGTTGCCTGTCAGGGATGAAAACGATTGAAAATCTGGTAAAAAATTCCATTTTTCAGCAAAACGTAACAAAAAAAATAACCTGCAGATAAAAGTTAATTCTGCTGGAGGGGGGATAAATCGCCTTTTTCGGTGATTTTTTTAAAGTTTGGGGACTAAAAGCCGATTTAAGATATAGTATAATATGTAAATAAGTGCTTTCTCAATCCCTGCTCTCAACACTTGGCCAGAAGTGTAAAAAAATAATGACAGCATAAAGGAGAAAACTATCCAAAAAGGAGGAGGAATGACAATTTATGACGATTCGAGGTAAGGATTGTGTCAGTTTCCAGGAGGGGAACTTTTTTAAACGAACTTTTCTCAAGGAGAGAAAAATGAAATGTCTGCTTAAGGTGACTAAAATTATCACCTTGCTCTCTTTTCTGGTTGTTATCTCGTCTTTGCAGGTCTATGCTCAGAATACCGCTCCTGTACCGTCTACATTTGATATTTTGAGTCCTGCGGATGGTAATCTTTCATTACAGATTAACCATTCATATGGCACCGCATCAGGAAAAAACCACAGGATCTTTTACGGCGGCGATTTTTGGCATGTTAAGGGAAACGCCGACGCCGTCAGTGTGTTGACACACGCTTTCAAAGGATGGAAAGATGCTGGTGGTACGGTCGATGCCTACGACTCCGGTGAAGAATACGCTCGCGGTAACTATCATAAAAGCCGTTTGACTTTGGGTGGTACTAAAGATGATGACCTATATGGATTAACAGACGATCCATCAAAATCAAGGGTAGTTGCCTTGCCGGGATCTAGTACGAATGCCACATCCTATGATGCTGATGATTTGGGTACTGCTGCTACTCTAGGAGCAACGACAGGGCTTGATTATTCGGGAGAGAACGGCTTTATTGCGATCAATGAGGAAGACACCCTGACCATCCGGTTCTCCGGTTATGTTGACCCGAACAATAGGATGGTATACTCAACTGTTGGTGGGGGCGCAGATTTGAATTACTCCGGCTCATTGCTCAAGAGCAAGTCGTATGCTTTTGACATCGGCAATCCGGCCAATGACGGTGAGAACGGGGTGAGATACGGAGTGATCCCTTCGACCCTGCCGGACGGAGCCAGCTTTAACGGCAACCTGTTTGTCTGGGTGCCCAATTTTATCCAGGGCGATGGAGATTCTGATAACAGCCTGCACAATGGGATCTATTTTGTTGATGCGAATATCTCCAACGGGTCTACAGCTTCCGAGTTGACCGATGCTGCAGTTGGGCTTAACGCTACTGCGGGACCGCGTGTTGGCGAGCTGAAAGACAGCCTGTACGTGGTATATTTCTCGGCCACGGATGACGGTATTCCACCGAAAACAGGAATAGATTCCCTCTTTATCCTGGTCAATGACTCGATTGCCAATCCGGGCCCTGTCTTTACCAGCCGGGTCGTCGTTAACCGCAATGGACAAAATGTGACCTACAACCAGCAGATCAGGTCCATTAATGCGGATTCGGCGCTCAATTACAACGAGGGTGACAGCATATTTATTACCTTCAATGCTACTGACCTGGACAGCGCCCGCGGCGGCGGAGAAAATGAGCGGCTCGAAATCACCGTCGAGGAATGGAGCGATTTCCAGCCAAGCGAGTTTGTACCTACGGATTGGGCAACAGCCCTGAAGGAGAATCTTGACAGCGTGGCTCTGGATACTGCGTCGGTTTCTGTGAACGGCAAGCCCAGGGCGTTAAAGGTGCGCCTGCAGGTGGCCTTTAATATCGCGGATGACCCGGATGTCATAGACCGGATAATTATCAAAGTGAAAGATGAACACGATAATATCGCCCGCGACACCATGCAGTTCAGCATCCATAATTTGAACCGTAAACCGATCTGGGATGCGGATACTTCCAGAAAGCCTTCCGACAGCACGATGGTTTTCGCTTATAGTCCGGAACTCGTGGAACCGGACAGTGTTTCTGCAATACAACCTATTGGTGTATCCAGCGGTAAGACGGATTCGATTTACTTCACAAGGTACGTCTATGATCCGGACCCGTATATAGATGACCAGCTTGGACCGGCTATCAGTTTCACCCAGAGCGGAGCTCCTAATCCCATCTGGAGTACCAGCGGTTTGATGATCCTGTCTCTGGAAAGCGAGGACACGGTCAGCTACCCGTTCACTATTACAGCTAAAGACAGCTATACGGCGGATCAGAAGTCGGCAATCGCGAATCTGATACTGCGGGTAGCGCCGGAGCCGGTGATGGCGGAGATTTATCCACACCTGGGTTATCCCGGACAGGATGTCACTATCTTCGGAGAGGGCTTCGGTCTGTTCGACGAGGCATCTACGACCCCGAGCAAAGTGGTGTTCCGGGCCCGCAACACTCAAGGCCAGGCCCAGAATATTCGGGCCACGATCAACTCCTGGAGCAGGGACCGCATAAACCTCACCATCCCGCGCAGCGTGCCGGAGTCAAGATATGTTGCTGCGACTAGTCTTTACATTCCGGATACAGTCGAGGTTTACTCTGCGGTATTCTCTGACCCGGCCTACTATCCGTATGTAATCGAGGCAGCGGATACGATGAGCCTGCAGGACATCGAGATTGCAAATGTCACTTCAACCTCGGCTCAGATTAAGTGGAGAACCGCTTTCACCGGGAGCGACAGCCTGGTCCTGGCCCAGGCCACGGATACGCTGAATGTTTTCGGCGCGACGATCTTCACTGAAAGTGGAACCTCGTATTACTGGCCGACATTTGTCATCTGGGACCCGATTACCCCTGGATTTTCTTCAACTCCTGCTGCGGTTCGTATCTACAAGGGGAGCACCGCCAGCTCGGACCAGATGCATATTATCAATATTACCGACCTGGCGCCCTCGACCTTGTACAAGTTCATTCTCGCCATGGAGAATAAACTCTTCTACGGCGATTCGACACACAATGTGAACGGTCCTTACGTTCCGATAAAGATCGACCGCTCTAATGTCAACAATGGTTCTGTGTCCGGTTTCCGTTTCATGACCCTGCCGGAGCAGAATGCGAACGGGGCGACCCATGTGATTACCGGCAAGGTCTTCACTTCCACCGGGGCGGCTATCAATTGCCAGGTTTCGGTCAAGATAATCAGCCATACCGAGACATCTGATACCTCATTGGCCATAGCCACCATTGTTGGCAGTGACAGCTCGTGGGTGCTCAATCTGGGTAATGCGGTCATGGATACTATCGGTGTAAGCGACCGCGCCTTCCCCTGGGCGGTCGGCGACTACCTGCTGGTAACGGTTGGCGGCGACAAGGATGTAGGCTTCACGCAGTTTGTGTCGACTGTCACCAGCTCGCTGCCCCAGGTGGTGAACCAGTCCCTGAATGGCACCTTGATTGCCGCTTCAGTGAATTATGATCTCCGGTTCAAGACTGGTTTGAACCTGATCGGTGTGCCGGTTAATCTGTTCTCTACCGAGCCTCAGACATCCGATGATCTGCTGAATACTATTCAGGGTGGCGTGCCTAGTATAAGCAAATGGCTGACCGGTCTCGGTCTCCAGAATACCCGTGTCAAAGCGGTTACTGTTGCCGGTGGATTTCTTGGGGATGCTGAATTCGATCTGGAGCTTTACGAGGGTTACTTTGTGTCTGTAGACCAGCAGGAATTTGTGACCCTGAGAGGCAGCATCTTCAGCGATACACTGCCAGTGAAAGTTTTTGATCAAGGCGGCGGACTGTATTGGATCAGCCGTCCGGCCCAGGTGGAATCCAAGTTCTATGCCTGGAGCGCAAGGACCATGCTGGCCCCTGGAAATATACCTTACGCTACGGAAATCTTCCGGTATAATGAAGACTATCAGCAGTATGAGACCGCGGCCATTGATCCGTCGACCGGCGCATTCATAGCTGACATGAACTTCCATATTGATGTCAGCGAGGGTTATATCCTGCGCCTCACACAGAACAGCCAGTGGGATATCGATACCCCGAGTTCGGTGCTCCTGGCTAACGCCAGCGCTGCGTTCGACAACATAACCGCAGTTGCACCGTCTCTGACACTCAATATCGGAGCGAGCAATGCCAGCAGCGGTGCTGTGCGCAACATACGCCTGACTGATGTTACCAGCAGCGCCGCCACGATTTCCTGGATCACCAATGGAGCCGGTACCGCTCAGGTGCGCTATGGCAAGGCCGCTGAAGGCCTGAACAAAGTGGCCAGTTTTAACCCGGGTCTTGTTACCGGCGGTATGCGCGTGGTGAAACTGCTCGGCCTCGAGCCAGAGACCGAATATATCTGCGAGATAGTCTCTGACGGCATAACCTATAACAATAATGGCCAGCCTTTCGCCTTCAAGTCCGCCAAGATCGGTATCGGCATTCCGTACACGGTGTTCGGACGCCTGGTGAACGAGGAAGGTGCACCTTTAGCCAAGGCCATGGTTTATGTCGAAGTCAGAGGCGGCGATAATTTAAGCGAGCCTCTGATGGCCATCACCAATGAACTGGGTTACTGGAATGTCAACCTGGCTAACCTCAAGACCGCTGCCGAAGGCACGGTTTACGAGTGGAACGCCGGTGACGAGATCCGGGTAACCGCGGTCTATGAGGATGCCTCTACTTCCTTCAGAGCCCTGGTCAGCGGCGAGAGCCCGCAGAATGTTGTCAGAATTACCGATAACAACGGCGTGGCTCAGGAGAAGAAAGAGGCGGCCAAGGTGGCCCTGCCCAAAGTGTTCGGCATGGCGCAGAACTATCCGAACCCATTCAACCCGTCAACCACTATCGCCTATGATATTCCTGAGACCACCCAAGGCGTGAATGTCGAGCTGAAAGTCTACAACCTCCGTGGACAGACAGTCCGGACGCTGGTCAATGAACTCAAGGTGCCTGGACACTATGTTGTCCAGTGGAACGGTGAGAATGACAATAGCGAGCCTGTTTCCTCCGGCGTGTACTTCTACCGTATCAAAGCCGGAGATTACGTAGCCACCCGCAAGATGGTGCTGCTCAAGTAAGACCAGGTCCCGCTTGAAATCAAGCGGCCGGGACAATCGTCCCGGCCGCTTTTTTTTGTCCTGGCGGCTTGTCTTTTCCCTGACTGGAACAGTTTATACGCAGCGACTTAAACAATTGCGTTTAAGCCCTGATAACTGGGTGTTTTAATTACTCACAAAGAAAGAATTCAGGAGTCAGCCATTCATGGCGCTTCGCGTCGCCCGGAAAGAAACGAAAAAATATAGATCTGTAGGGACACAGCATGCTGTGTCCGTTCATTGGTCATTATTTAAACCAAGATATTCGACCAATTGGATATGTAT
>DATKXY010000250.1:0-51831 GCA_035528795.1 archaeon
CCAGCGGCGACCTGCATGCCCTTGAAAATGCCTGCTGGAACTACACAGCCTGCGCAGCATCCTTTAAGCTGTAACCGTCCTGTTTCCATAACGATACTTCTGCCGACAGGATTTATCTCGTTATAAGAGTCAATAGCCCCATTCCTTTGCAGCTCCTGCCCCAGGTCATGGATTTTCTCGCAATCGGAAACGATGTCAAATTCCACATATTGATTATCTTCACTTTTCGCTTCCACAATGGTTTTAAATCCGCAAATCCCGGCATCAATCTCGACTTTTGATCTCATTTTAACCTGCCTTCGATCAGGTAGCAGTATAAATCAGATACAGACCGCCGAACAGAACGAGGACGCCGCATATTTTTTTCAGGATGACTGCGCCCTTTGAACGCTCATTCCAGTTCAGGTAGCGCTGGTCAATCGCGGTGAAAGTTCCGGCGGTGACTATCACCGAACAGTGCCCAATACCGTAAGCCAGCAGCAGGATCGATCCGTAAATTAAATTGCTTGTCGCTATCTTGAACGTAACTCCCAGCATAGGGGCCATGTAGGCGAAAGTGCAAGGGCCCAGTGCGATACCGAAGATTAGGCCCAATACTAAGGCCGCGATAAGACCTTTTTTCTTGTAAGAGATATTTCCGGGTCCGGATAGCGGAAGAGGCATTACCTCAAGCAAGTGAAGTCCTATCACGAAAAAAATCACAGCCACCAGGTAATTGGCGACGGAGCCTAGATCGCCCATCATCCTGCCGGCTGCTGCTGTGATCAGCCCTATCGCAGCTATCGTTATCAGGATACCGACCGCAAATAGCAGTGATATCTGAAAAGCCCTGAATGTTTTTACCCGGCCCTGGTCATCGATAAAGCCCACGATCAGAGGGATGCTAGCCAGGTGGCATGGACTTAGGATAATACTCAGGATTCCCCAGAAAAATGAAGCGAAAAGAGCGATCCAGACAGTGCTTTCTACCGCGTGACTCAGAGTTGTGAACAATTCCTGCATAGGCTATTTAGCCCCCATTTCTGCAATCTTTTTTTCAATCTCGATTTGTGGGAAGAACCCTGTATGGCGATACACTTCCTTGCCATTTCTATCAAAGAATACCTGGACGGGAATAGACTGGATTCCATAACGGGCGGCAAGTATCTGCTCTTCCTGGACATGGACGAAGAGAACATTGAGTTTGCCTTCATATTTCTTCTTAAGATCAGCCAGAATGGGGGTCATCATATCACAGGGTCGACAGCCACTGGCGCCAAAATCCACTAAAGAGGGATTTCCACTCATACGCGCCCGATCCACAGGATTGTTTCTTGCCAATGTTGCCTGTTCTCTAATCCAAGAGGCAGAAATAACAATGGGTACCCGTTTACCAAGGCTGCGAATATGTTCATTTAAAACTTCCTGCTGTTTTTGCTGAAGAACATAGTATTTCAGCTGCTCTTTAACCTGATCTAAGGTTGCGCCTCCGAACATGTCCTTGTTTTCAGAATAAAAGCTGGTGACTTCCTGATCCGTGACCTTCGTTTGGTCAACGAGGGCTTTAAAGTAATTCTGAATGATTTCTGTTTCTGCTTTCTCAGAATTGTCTTCTTGAGTTGAGGCGGCTTTTTGCTTTGCGGCATGCAAAAGCAAATCTTTCGCAACTAATTGCTCCAGCAGAAAAAACTGATTTTTCCGCAACTGTCCACGCATTTCTTGGGGAGCTTTGACGATTTCCTCATTCAACTTCTGGCTGGTAACCTCAAGATCGCCCGAACGCAGGATTACGGGGGCCGTCAATTCCCCAAGGTTGGCGAAGGTAAGAGCTCCCGAGGCAAGCCCGGGATATACTGACTCCACAGTTTTGCCATTACTAATTCCATTTCCCTGCCCAATAACAGGAGCAGAAAGACAAAACATTACCGAAAAAATCAGGATGCCGTAAATCGTTCTTTTCATATTATTATCCTTTATCCAGAATAAACCCAAGCTCCCGCCATTTCCGCAAAATATCATCTTTGGAATAGAAACCCTCGTGGCGGAACAACTCCTTACCCGCAGGGTCCAGGAAAATCTGGGTCGGGATTGCCCGGATTCCGTATTGTCTTCCTGGCGCAGGGTCTTTCCAAACATCGATAAAAGTGACTTTGAGCCGCCCCTTATATTCTTCTTTCAGTTCTTCGAGAATCGGGGCCATCATTTTGCATGGGATGCACTTGTCCGCCCCGAGATCAACCAGTTGAGGGAGAGCCTGTTTCTTCTGGAAAGATTCCCCGGCTGCGCTCCCTGATTTTTTTATATCCTGGTCGGCAGATGTTCTGTTTATCTGTTTAAACACAAGCACACCACTTACAGCTAAAACGAGAACTGCAACAATGGCGATTTTCCCAGGCTTATTCATAGGCGGCAAACCCCTCTCGGTTAAAAGCCCAAATCTTTTTATTGTTTCACGGGTTTTGGATTACCTGGATTTACCCAAAAAATATCAGTAAAAAAAGCATGCCTGACTGTTCGTTTCCCTGGATGTCAGCAGTTGATTTTTGCTGTCTTTTTCCCTTCCTTAAGCCAACATTTCTTTTATTTCTTCGACATCCGGCACTTTGCCGGCAGTCTTGACTTCCCCATCCACCACAAGGACGGGTGTCACCATTATGCCGAACCCCATTATTGATTTGATATCCGTGACCTTTTCCAATTCATAATCAATCCCGAGCTCTCTGGCGGCTGTCTCGGAGTTTTCCGCAAGCTTCCTGCACTTGGGACAGCCTGAGCCGAGTATCTGAATCTTTACCATCATTTTCTCCTTTTAGAACAGCACTCCATAAATCAAACCTGAAAACGTAGCCATAATAATCACGAGCAAAACATAAACAGTTGTTTTTATAGTGCCGATAACGCTTCTGATTACCAGCATGTTGGGCAGAGATAAGGCCGGACCGGCGAGCAGCAGGGCAAGCGCCGGCCCCTTTCCCATTCCGCTGCCGATCAGACCCTGAAGGATCGGCACCTCGGTCAGGGTAGCGAAATACATGAAAGCGCCGGCGAACGATGCCACAAAGTTGGAAAGCAGAGAATTTCCTCCCACTGCGTTGTGGACCCATTGGGGAGGGATTAGTGCTTCGTGGCCCGGACGACCCAGCAGGGCCCCGGCAACCAACACTCCAAAGAATAGCAGGGGCAGTATCTGCCTGGCAAAACCCCAGGTCTGATCGAACCAGTCCCCGAGCTCTCCCTTATCTCTGGATATCACAACCGAGAGACCGAGAAATCCGGCCGAGAAAGACAGAACCGGAGAGTCGGGGAATAAGACAACCAGAACTGCCGGGACTAATGTAATAGCTACAAGCTTACCCCATCCCAGGCCGAACCAGGACCACAGAACCACACCAAGACCTACAGCGGATATTGCCGTAAGGATCCATTTCGTGGAGTAAATCGCATGCCAGAGTCCGCTGCTCTCGGCCGGTTTGCCCCAGTTGACAAATACCAGGATCGCAATCATGAGTGCAAAATAGACGGCGTTCTGCCACAGCGGCCTGGCAACCTCAGGCTCTGGCATGGAGGCTTGTGTATTGGTTTTCTCGATCTCTTCCCGGAGAAAAATCAGGTGCATGAGCAACCCGATGATAATACTGAAGAGTATCGCTCCGACAGCCCGGGCTATGCCCAGCTCGAGACCCAATACTCTGGCTGTCAGGATAATGGCGAGGACATTTATGGCCGGGCCCGAGTACAGGAAAGCCGTCGCCGGGCCAAGCCCCGCACCCATCCGGTAAATTCCGGCGAAAAGAGGTAGCACCGTGCAGGAACAGACAGCCAGGATGGTTCCCGAGACAGAAGCCACTCCGTAGGCCAGTACTTTATTGGCCCTGGCCCCCAGGTATTTCAGCACCGAGGCCTGACTGACAAAGACAGCGATCGCCCCGGCAATAAAAAAAGCGGGCACAAGACAGAGGATTACGTGCTCCTGTGCGTACCACTTCGCAAGATGCAGCGCTTCAACCAGCGCGTTATTGAAACGGACATTGCCAAGGGGCAGATAATAGAGGCCCAAAAAAACCGCAGTAACAGCGGCAAGGGATTTCCATTCCTTTTTCCAGTCCAAAATTCCGACTCATTTTTTAAGTATAGAATTGCATTATTTGCCAATTAGCCAAATAATATCTCAAAAAAATTTAAAAAAATATTATTTCATCATTTCAATCTGCTCACGCACGTTTGATTCCAGCACAGATTCCACACAGTTGAAAAAATTGAGGATGCAGGGTACTTTAAGGCTGTAGAAGACCTGCAGCCCCCGCTTTTCATCCGTGACAATACCTGCATTCTTGAGGATAGAGAGATGCCTGGACACAGTGGACATATCAGCGCCGATCTTTTCCCTTAGCTCACAGACACACTTCTCGTGCCGGGACAGCTCATCCACGATCATTAAACGGGAGGGATGGGCCAGGGCCTTGATTATCCTGGCCTGGGCTTCGAAACGGCTTTTGGTTTGTTTATTCATTGAATCCTCCAATTGATTTTATAATTGGCAATATAGCCAATTAGTTTTTAAATCTCAATAATTTTTGGAAGCCCAGAAAAATCTTATCTGAAATGTCGGTCTTATTGAATCAGCCCGGATGATTGATAAAATCTCATGCCCGCGGGGCGGGCACAACGAAGCATGAAAATCAAGAAGGCACACTCCTTCCGCTTCGCGCGCCACCCTTCTCAAGAGGGGATTTTTATGTAAAAAAGGGAGTGTGAATGCTTTGAATAGGCGGCGGGGTGTTCTCTAGCGGCTTGGGGGCGGGGCCGGCATCCTTTTTGCTTCAGATCAACGCTACAAAGCTATCTGCCCTCTGTGTTATTGCAAAAAGGATGCCGGCCCCGCCCCGGCAGAGGGAAAGAGTTATTTTATCAATTTTACGAGTAATCCTCGTACGAGCTTATTCTAGTTCTTCTAAATCTGCGGCCACTAATTCCTGGTCAGTATATTTAAAATATACGTATTTCATCGGTTCACTGACCGTGAAGTGTCTGTCATAGATCGTGATTGTTGTTCCCGGATAAACGACATTGAAGATTTTGACCACAGCGGTTCTGGATTTATCGGCTATCGATGCTAATTGTTTTATTTTGGTCATTATATTTCTTGCTTTAGCCTCTTTTAGATTTTTTAGCAGTTTCAATTCCGGGATTATTTTTATTATATGATCGGGCAGGGCCTTTTTTATTAGTTTTCTCCGGGCGAACTTTTCGAGAATTGTTTCAATCTTTTTTAGTTGTTTAGCATTTTCTGCCAGATATTCTTTCAATTCTCTTATTTCGTCATTCGTCTCCTTATCCATACCAACTATAATGGCAGTCGGGGAATAGTTCTGGTTCCCAATGGTTTTGGCTTCTATGCCCTTGACAGCATAGATTTCACCCCCTACTATCAGGCCCGTTTTCTCGGTGATAAATAAAGTACCCTTGGTCTGAATTGTACTGTGCATCACATATTCACTAATATAAAGGTCACCTTCACAGATAATGTTCTCGTTTTCGCAGAACTTGGCTGTCACATTCCCTTGAGCGATTATTTTTCCTTTACTCCTTCCCACAAACCCCGTTTTTAGAAGAACATCGCCACCAGCTTCAATAACGGCTTCTTCTACAACCCCATTAACCTGGACATCATTTTTTGCTTTTACGCTGAAGCCGCTTTTCACATCGCCGTTTATGAATACTGAGCCATTGAAATTAATGTTCCCGGTCGAAAAATCGACATCCTTCTTGATAGTGACAACCGGTTCGACCTCCACACTTTTTCCTTTCAGCCTGACACTACCGTCAATTTCCGCTATCAGGAGATTGGGATTTTTCGGGTCCTGCTGAGCGTTTTTTCCGCTTGGCAGGGGAGGATGAGCTCCTTCTTTGGGCGGGATTTTTTTCCCGAAAATAGTGCATCCCTCAACCCCTTTTTCAGGCGGGAAATATTCCGCTAATTTGTCTCCTTTTTTGACATTCTGGATCAAATTCAATTCTTTGTAATCCAGTTTTCCATACTCATCTTCCAGGGGTTTTAATTCAGTATCGAAATAATACTTGATTTGACCGTCTTTTTCGTTTACGACTCTTACCCCTTGGGCGGTCAAAACAGACTCTTCGAATCTCACCTGGCGAAAGATATTTTCTATTTCTTCATCGAGAATTCCATATACAATCCCGTTATCATTCAGGAATCGCTTTAAATCCTCGCCCTTAAAATCGCCTTCATGCAATAGCTTTTTAACCTTTACATATGCTTCATATTCGTTGGTTGATTTTTCCAGCTCAAAAAAAGGTGTAACAGTCAAAGTCGATTGATCGACAGAAAAGTATCCGTCGTTTTTGGCAATAAGCAGATTTTCGTTTTCAGCGGAGAATTCGACATTTACGCGGTTTGGTATTTTGGCTTTTTTCATCAGCCGTGAAAGTATCTTTTCTCCAAAAACATTGATTCCCTCGGCCCCTTCCTCCGGAGGGATAATTTCACCGATCTTTTCGCCTTTTTTTACCTTTACAGGTTCTTTGTTCTTAAAGAAAAGCACTATCGATCCATCTTTTCCCTCTTTCGGCTTCTCGCCCGAAGCAATTAACAGTTTTTTATTATAAGTAATTTCTTTATCAAGAAGATCTAATGTCTCCTTGTTTATTCCGATTATTATTTTCTTTTCAACAAGTTCTTTTTTTATTTCAGCGGTAGAGAACCGGGGGGATTCTGTTAAAGGAATCAATGTTATATAAGCCTCCAGTTTATCTTTGGAAACCTCGAACATAATATTGACACCCTTTTTATCTTTAACAGCTTCTGGTTGTTTTTCTTCAGCAGCTTTCTGACCTTCATCAGATGTCTTTTGCTTTTCTTCATTCATTTTTTATTTTTCCCTGCAATGTAATACATCAAATCGAGAGTGCTGACAAGCCCGACAATCGAGCGGCCCTTTTTTATTACCAACCGATGAATTTTTTTATCGATTATTGTTTGGGCTAGTTTCTCAATCGGGGTGTTTTCACGGGCCGTAATCGGCTTTGGTGTCATTATGTCTTTGACCCTTAAATCCATTTCTGATTTTATTTCCAACTCACCGTATTCCTTGCCGGAATCTAAAATATCCTTTAAACCCACCTTTAAAGTCAAATCAAGATCGAGGTCCAAAAAGTAGCCTAATACATCTGTTTTTGTCACTATGCCGATGAGTTCATTTTTTTTGTCCACCACCGGGGCGCAGCTTATTTTGTTGTTCAGAAAGATTCCAATCAAATTGTTGATCGTCATATCCTCATTGACCGTAATGACGTTCCTTGTCATGATATCTCGCGCTGTCTTACCCATATTGTCCCCTTTCCTACTTGAAATAATAACGCGCTCTTGTACTGATTATCCCTAAAAAATCGCATCCCGATTGTTGATAAGGGCACAGCATTTGTGTGTCCCGGGGAGAGCTCGCGCGGGCCGGCATCCTTTTTGCTTCAGGTAAACTCGTCAATGATATCTCCTCCCGGTGGATATTGTGCAAAAAGGATGCCGGCCCGCATAATTCACCATGGCTGGAGTCAATCGCTGTTTCACCAGATCAAGAACAGTGGTGACCTGCCATCCATTCGTCTTTTTTCGGTTTTTTTCTTTCAGTTTTTTGACTCTCGATCCAGGACAGCGGCAAAAAGCTGCTGAAGGAATTTCTGCTGCACCTCGTCCCAGATCTCGTTATTGCCCCGGCTGGTCCGCAGGGCGATCAGATCCATAGAAGGTATAATAAACGCCCAATTGAGTCCCGAACCGGCGATACGGAACATGTCTTTCGGGTACTGCCCGCCGAAATAGCTGTCTGCATTGGACCTGATATTGGCATAGAGCGGGGATTGTCTGAACTTCCTGATCCAGGCCTGGGGGACAATTTGTTCTTGTCTCCATCTTCCATCGCGCAGAAGAAAATAAGCAAACCGTGCATAATCCCGCAGAGTTATTCTTACACCGCCTGCGCTGAACCACTTGATCTCTTTGCTTGGAGGCGCATGAAAATCGATCCCGCTGAATCCCAGGGGCTCCAGTAGTCGGTTCCAGAGAAAAGCGCCCGCCGGAATGCCGTACACATTCTGAAAAACCAGTCCCAGGTGGCAAAAACCCACACTGGAGTAAGCGCCGAAAGCATCACCCCAGATTTCCTTGCCCTCGTAATCCTCAGAGTGGCCGGGCCTGAAATAGAGCTTTGCCGTTTGCGGCCATTTCTTATCACGACCGGTCACCCAGGCCGTATAGTCTGTCCACTCGTTCCGTCCTTGCTCGACATCTTCTCCCGAAGCGGTCCTTTCCGGGCACAACCCGGAAGTATGACAGAATATCTGCTCGAAAGTAATATATTTTTTCAATGAATCGGATAAAGGAAACCCTTCCGGCAGCCATTGTGGATCATATACTTTGCTCCAGGCGTCGATCCGGATACCGATTTTCCCTGCTTTGCTGTCCTGGGCCATGATACCGAAACATACAATGGCAAAGGATTTACCATTGGAAGAAATATAAGTTTTGAACGTTTCAGCCTCCGGGATATTATACCATTCCCCGACAATCCACCCGTTTTTTATCAGAATGATCCCTTTGTAGTTTGCATAGGGCATCCAGCTCCCGTTTGGAACTTCCAGGTTGTACCGGCCGAACTCTTCTACCTGAGCAGGGTCCAAACCCAGGGAGCGGATAAACTCCGGATCCGTGTTCTTGCGCCATCCGCCAGTGGATTCAGGAGGTGGATAATAATCACCATTCTCTGTCGAGCTGTCGTCTGCTGCCAGGCCCGAGCTTATCACACAGCCTAATATTAAAACCGCGGTCAGGGATAACTCTTTGAACTGCATTTTTGAGCGCCATTTCAAATAATTTTCAAGGAAACGATAGTTTTAATCTTTTATTCACTCGAACATTTATAGATAACCGTTCCATTCTAATTTGCTTCGAGCCGGCTATTTTCCATGACAGCCGGCAGTACAAGCTGGTTCGGCGTTCTATTGACTGATAATAGAACACTATCATTCCTCCCGGCCTGAGTCAAGCGTAAATTCGCCATCCGGAGTTGCAATATCTCAAAAAAAGGCCGCCTCTCCAGGCAGGAAAGGCGGCCTTTCTGAGCACTTTAACCAGTGTTGCCTCAGTCGAGTTCCTTGATATAAATATTGGCGAACTGAACCGGGTCAGTGTGGTGCTGCAAGGCGATAGGCCCGGATTTGGGTATTCCCGGAAGCCGGGCATCACGAATCACTGTCTTGCCGTTCAACACCACGGTGACCTTTTCACCGATAAGCGTGATCTCGAAACGGTTCCATTGGCCCACCGGCTTGTCTGCATTGAGGATCGGGGTGACGCCTCTTCTCACCTCCGGCGGCTGGTTTTTGTCCATGCGGTAGCCGTAGAATTCACCGGAACCACAAGGCCAGTTCCAGATATTGACTTGGCTTTTCGAGCTTCCGCGAAGGTAAATGCCGCTGTCACCGGCATCCAATACAGGCACTCTCACTTCCTGGCCGTTCTCGTCAACAGCATGAGAACCATCCGGCAGGACCACAGGGACAGGGTCAAATACCGGTTCGGCTGGAAGACGCCAGTCCACGATGAGAATAAAATTCTTGAAGTCTTTCACTGTCCACAGGTCGCGGTCCTTCTCGGCCTGGCTTTTGCCATCGTATTCCAGGATCCAGTCATTGGCGACCCAGTGTCCCTGGTTGCCCGGAGTATCTTTCCAGCCGCGCAAATCAAGGCCGTTGTATAGCGAGCGGAAGCCCTTGTCCGTTTCTGCGACCACATCCTCAGGCGGATTGGAGCCGGGGAGCTCCTGAATGCGGATATTGCGGAAATGGATCTCGCTCCCCTCGCTCTCCAGGCAGATATACCCTTTTCTGGGATTGCTGTGGTAGGCGCGGTTGGCCACTTCGCCGTTGACCTCCAAGGTCAAGGTACCATCCTTGCTTATGACCCGGTAATGGTTCCATTGCCCGGTGAGATTCATTTTCCTTGCAAAAGGAAGCGAGCGCATCCAGCCTTTCGGGTGGGGCATCCCCGGGGTGAGAGTCGCTCCGTGGATGGCGAAAATGTCGCCCTCGTTACTGTCCATGATCTGGATCTCGACCGAGCGGGTGAACGGTTGTCCCGGAGCAGTCAAGGCATCCGAGTGGACAAATAAACCGGCGTTGCCCTCCTTTTTCATATGGCGCCATTCCAATTCCAGGATGTAATTTTCGTATTGTTTCACAGTTCGCAGCACTCCGGTGGGGATTCCGCTGCAGACAATCATCCCCTCCCGCACGGTCCAGGTTTCCGGCGCGCAGTTGACATTTACCCAGCCGTCCAGGTTTTTACCGTTAAACAATGGCACGAAATCATCTTCCTTGGCAACCGCATTGACAGCGATCATGGCATATCCCGCGGCCAGGAACATGAGGAAAAGAATAAGACGCTTCATCGGAAAACCTCCTTGACAAGTTTTTAATTGAGAGACTCCGACAGCGGCCGAATTCATTTATACAATATTAAATTCCCCCTTTCATTTTGGTTCAACTCTTTATTAGTGATCAGGATTGACTTTTCAAGTTGAAGTAATTTTAGGGTTTATGCAGGCATGTTTCCGGCCAGGATATTTTTAATCAAGCACAATCAGATCTCCCGGTTTGGCTTTTTCCGCTCGGCCATTGATTCTAACCTGGGCCAGACCGGCTAACAGAGGGACATGAAGCACGACCTTTTCCGGCTCCTGCCGGAACTCGGTTCGATAGGCCAGGTCCAGTGTTTTTCCGCTGTCAGTGATCTTGAACCTGAGTGTCACGGGTCCGAATTCAGTCGGCAGATTGATAAATTTGGTTTCAAAATCGGTTCTGAGCCATACCGCGGGCACAAGCCGCAGGAGGTGCAGCTCGTTCTCCCGGATCACATCATCGATCACGGACAGGCGGACTAGGTCGACCACGAGCGGAGCGGCGAAGATGTTACCATAGATACCGTGACGGGTCTCGCAGGAGATATAGGTCTGTCTCGAGAGTGCTCCGGCCAGCAGGCTGTAAAGCCCCTCGAAAAACCGGCAGCGGTCGCCGAGCTGCCAGGAGTGGTAGATATTCCAGCTATAGCATGGCTCGCAGCTTGAGATTTCATGGATCAGCACCGGTCGCTGCCAGCAGTCGTCCCGGGGATCGAACAGCCTGGTGTTCGGGCCCTCGCGGAAAAAAGCCGCGGTTGACTGCATAAGCTCGTCGTTTGCTTCCAGAATCCCGCTCCAGACCAGAAACAGGGGGCCGGCATCCAGGTAGAAGGCGTGAAATATATCCCCACCGGCTGAGAGAGAAGACGGAACAATAGGGTGTGTCTGACCGTCCCGCCCTGTCCAGCGCGGCATTTTGACTGTAGCCTCACGCAAGGCCTTGATAAAGGTTTCCTTGTAATCGCGGGCCTCCCGGGTGAATTCCTCAGCCCTTGGATGGCCGATCCGCTCGAGCAGCCTGACCGCAGTGGAGAGCCCCTTATAATTCCAGCCGATATTCCAGACGGACTGGGTCGGGATTTCGCGGTCTGTAGCCACTGCCGGCGGCAGCACTCCCGGCACTCCATCGTGGCCCGGGGTTGCGCGGGCCTCCTTGATAAACTCGCAGCTTTTGATAATCGCCTCAAGCCACCGGTCGATAAACTCCCGGTCGCCTGTAAACAGGGCGTGTTTCGAGACCTCGTAAAGGACCGCTCCGTTATCAGTGAGCCAGTCTATCGAGGTCAGGGTCCGAGGGGTGGAGAAATAACCAGGGTGCAGCTTGTAGCTTGATCCCGGAGGTTTCACCGAGCCCTGGTTCTTCCGGAAAAGCTCGATATGTTTTTCCACAACTGAATGGTAGCCCAGGTTGTCGAGCAGCATATGGCCTGTCATCGAGGTGGGAGTGGCCCAGAGGCGCTCGTAATGCCATGACCCGGAGAGAAAGGAAAACTCGCCTGTCTCTGGATTCTTGATCGCTATCACCTGCGCGAATTTCACGCTTTTCCCAATCGCCTCGTTGACCTGCGGCTCAGGAGTTTCGATCTTCGAGGCTGTCCGGGGAACAATTGACCAGTACCTGTTGCATTCCACGAGCGCCCCCTCGAACCCGAGCGCCATCTCCACGTCCACCTGCTCCCGGTCGCCGGGCATCATCGGGAGCAGGAGATCTGCCTGGGCTCCTTTCCGGACCGGCAGGGTAATGACCAGGTAGTAGTCCTTCCCGCTGGTGGATATTTTGTAATCCGGCGGGAGCTCGCCAGCGGTGAAAGTGAATCTGCCTGAACTGGATGAGATCCCCATAAGGCGGATTTTTTTATCTTCTTCGCGGATTCGCAGACCCGAGCTTGTGCCCTCGGAAAAGCTTTCGGCGGTCAGTTTGCGGGGATAGGCCGACCGCTCGGGGTAGACTTTCAGGTTATACGCATGCTCCATGCTTTTGGCGATATTGTCGGCTCCGAGGTGGATTACGAAACTGAAATTCTCAGGGGCCTGCAGTTTGTCCACGTGGCTCACAGAGAAGCGAATCCAGGCATACAGGGGCTCGACACTGCTTTCGATATCGCCTGCCCCTGGAAGATGGGCAAAGATTTCTTCCCGCAGCACAAGGCCCTCCCTCCGCGGCCATTCTGTCCAGAGCACAGGTGTCGGGTTTGCGGTCCAGCCCTGGTTGCCAACACCGCAGTCAGGGCCGCTGGCCAGTTGATAGGGTACACGGGCTCGCATCTCCGGGATCTTTCCGTCAGCGGATGGAGTGACTGTCAACTGGACACTCTGGCCGGACCACTTCTCTTCAAGCGCCTTGTCCCTGTGCCAGAAATGCGGGTTGGCCACTACAGTCCCGTTATAGAGTACGTGGAAACGGAAAAGATGGTCTTTCCAGCCGATCGGAGTCCAGACATTGCGCAGCGGCGGCCACCAGCTTTGAGCCAGCTCGGCATTCGGCACAAGCTGTGGCTGGTTCGCTTTTTCATCCGCCGGCGCTCCACAGGAAAGCCCAAACACAGCCCAGGATAAAACTGCTGCTGCAAGAAGCCGGCAAATTAAGAATCTTGCCGAGCGGGGCCGACAATAAAGGAGTCTTTTATTCATGGTAGGAGTCCCGATTCTTTGAATGCGGTTAAAGTGAATTCCCCTTGCGGCAGACTTCCGGGGCAGATTCAGCAGGGAACAAAAAACCTTACTGCTTTAATCTTCCAATACGGATGTCTATGAATTTAAACCGGTATCTGGTGCTTTGAGATATAAATAGTGATGACCTTCTTTCTTTAAATCTTTGATCGAATACTACTAATCCTTCCGGCTTAAATCAAGCGTTAGCTGGTCATTTTTCGATTAAAATAACTCGAATTCCCTGTTTTGTGCAGAATGATCGAAATCCGCGATTGTTTTCACCAGTGAACTCATTCAGAGCAAGAGGAGTTCTTTCATTTTTCTTTGCCCGGGCCGTAAATTATTTTTCCAGGCAATTTTCCGGTAATCTTGCCGTGATCCACTACGATTTCTCCATTGACAAACACATAGTCCAGGCCTTCCGGATATTGATGTGGGTTATCCCAGGTGGCCTTATCCTGAACAGTCTCAGGATCAAAGATTACGATATCCGCATACTTGTCCTCTGAAATGATTCCCCTGTCCTGAGCGCCGATTCTCGAGGCCGGAAAAGAGGTCATTTTTCTGATCGCTTCTTCAAGCCTCAGCTCTCCGCGCTCTCTTACATATAGCGCCAGGACCCGGGGAAAACAGCCATAGTGCCGGGGATGAATCTTTCCCTTGTTGTACTCTGCATTGTCGGCATCGCTGGCGTGCATTACCAGAGGATTCTTCATCACCCTGACAAGGTCTTCCTCTGACAGACAGTGGTAAATCGCTGATGCCCCGCCGTTTTCATATATCTCAAGGACAAGCTCCGCTGCATTTTCCATGGAGAGTTCTTTCCCTTTCAGCAGGAGAATTTCCGCCAGGTTCTTGCCCTCCAGAGCAGTGTCTTTTGAATACTCCGCTATTGTGACTGTGCGGATGTCATTGCCCCCGCGGTCATACTTTATATTATAGATAATTCCTTCTTTAACTCTTTTTCTTGTCTCCGGATCATCAAGCCTTTTTTGTATTTCCGACTTTGTTCCTTCCAGGGCCCAGGCCGGAAAAATAATCGTGATGCCGGTGAACGTGGAGGAGTATGGATACTGGTCCGCAGTCACATCCAGGCCTCTTTTTCGCGCATCTTCTATCATTTTGAGACTCGTTTCGGTTTTCCCCCACATGTTCATACCCACTGCTTTGTGATGGGACATCTGCACCGGGATGCCCGCCTTCTCTCCGATTTCGAGCGCCTCTTGCATGGATTCGAATAACTTCAGCCCCTCATCTCTCAGATGAGAGGCATAAAAGCCGCCGTATTTTGAAGCCACCTTGGCAAGCTCGATCAGCTCAGCCGTTTTTGAATACACGCCGGGTTGATATTTCAGGCCGGTGGAAAGCCCCAATGCACCTGCCTGCATCTCCTCTTCCACAATCTTTTTCATCTCTTCCAGTTCCTCTCCGGTGGGTTCCCTCCCCGCATTGCCCATTACCTCTTTTCTCACGCTGTTGTGTCCTGCCAGCACCCCGAGATTAAGCGCAATGCCGGCTGAATCCACCTTCCCAAAAAATTCCCGCAGGTTCAACGGGCTGCCGCCGCAGTTTCCCCCGACAATTGTCGTTACGCCCTGGGTTATAAAATTGTGCGCGGTAGGGTCCTCCAGAATCCTTGCTTCGCCGTGTGAGTGTATGTCGATAAATCCGGGTGCCACCACTTTTCCCGAGGCGTCGATTATTGATTTCCCCTGCTCTTGCGGAAGGTGCCCGATTCTGGCAATCTTGTCCCCGATAATGCCGATATCAGCCCTGTGCCAGGGGTTACCCATGCCGTCCACAACCATGCCATTCCTGATCAGGTAATCGAATTTCACCCCTCTTTTCACCGGCTCCTTGCCGGAACAGGCGATAGACAGGGTGACCAGAAACGCGAGGTAAAAAATATTATTTTTCATTTTGAATCCCGGAAAGTCAAAGTATAAAAGTTAACCGTAATACCAGTGTCGGAATCGAAAGGGGTCCCGCAGGTCAATCCCTTACTTCAAAGCTCCCTCTCAGGCGTATATCTTTGCTCGAACTGCCGATCTTGACCTCGAAAGCTCCGGGCTCGACCACCCGTTCCAGATGAATGTCAAGAAGGGACAGATGATCAGAGGTAAGGGTAAAATCGACCGTTTTTTTCTCACCCGGAGCGAGCGTTATTTTTCTGAATCCCCTGAGCTCTTTGACCGGAGTCGATACAGAGCTGATAATATCGTGTATGTAAAGCTGGACAACCTCCGCACCTTCTCTGCTCCCGGTGTTTTTAACATCCACGCTGACCTTGACTTCTCCGGAAGGGCCTGTTTCCTGCGGACTGATTTTAAGGTTCGAGTATTCAAATTCGGTATAGCTCAATCCATAGCCGAACTCGTACAGCGGCTCCGCGCTCATATCCGCATAAGCCTTTCCCCAGCCCTCCTTTATCCAATATTCTTTTGACGGCTTATAATTATAGTAAACCGGCAATTGCCCGACATGGCGCGGAATCGTAATCGGCAGGCGTCCGCTCGGGCTGCAGTCGCCGAAAATCACCTCAGCCACAGCAGTGCCGCCCTTCTCTCCAGGGATCCAGGCTTCAAGAATTACAGGCGCATGCTCGGCACACCAGCGGATCGAGAGCGGCCTGCCGTTTATCAGCACTACAATAGTCGGGGTTCCTGTTTCGTAAATCGCCCTGACCAGGTCTTCCTGCATTCCTGTCAGGTCCAGGCTGGCGACATCGAAACCCTCTCCGCTCGTGGCCTTCCCTCCAGGGGTCTGCCACTCGTTCTCGCCGAGCACCACAATCGCTGCGTCCGCATTCCGGGCCGCAGCCTGGGCTTCTGGAATTTCATTGACCTCGGTCCCGATAACATCGCAGCCCTTAACATACTGGATTTCGGTTTCCGGAGAGACTTTGTTTTTGATCCCCTCCAGAACAGTCACTATGTGCTGGAGAATTGTGTCCGCGACATAATCACCGAGCTGGTTTCTCTCGTGGTTTGCATTCGGACCGATTACCGCGACCCTTTTTATTTTCTTGTCCAGGGGCAGAATGTTGTGCTCATTTTTCAGCAGAACTATCCCTTCGCGGGCCGCTCGCAGGGCCAGTTCCTCATGTTCCCTGGCATGACTGGCCCGGACGGCATGTTCAGGGTCCACAAATGGATTTTCAAACAGGCCCAGTTTGAATTTGAGCCGCAGGATCCGGCGCACTGACCGGTCAAGATCCTCGAGCGAGACTTTTCCCTCGGCGATATTTTCCAGCATCAGTTTCATATATCCGGCCTCGTACCAGATCCCCACATCCACACCGGCCTTGATAGCCAGCTCGCCAGCCTCTTTCTGTGTCCGGGCCAGATTTTCGTACTCCAAGGTCCCGATACCTCCGCCCTCGCAAAGCACCAGACCCTTGAACCCCAGTTCTTCACGGAGGATTTGCGTGAGAATTTTTTTCGAGGCGTGGGTCGGCACCCCGTCAATTGCCGGATAGGTGGCCATCACTCCCAAAGCGCCTCCCTCTTTGATCCCGGCCACCCAGGGAGGCAGGAAAACCTCTCTCAACATTCTCTCGGAAATCTCCATTGCCCCCCGCTCCAGGCCACTGACAGGCTGGCTCTGGCCTGGGTAATGGCAGAACGTGGTCACTGCCTTGTCAACTGCGGATAGATCCGGATTTTGCATGGCGTCAACTATAACCCTTGCTATGCGAGAGCAAAGATATGGGTCCTCGCTGTATCCCTCCTGGTTCCTTCCCAGCCGCGGGTCTCTGTTCGGCTCGATGACCAGGGTGCATAGCTGATGGATCCCTCTGGAGCGCGCTTCTTTTGCGGCAACAGAGTAAATTTCCCTGACCAAATCCATATTCCAGGCGCTGCCGATTGCCAAGCCTTCAGGGAAGATCGTCCCCCCGGAGCACATCAGGCCGTGAGTGCCTTCCTCGATCTCCAGCAGCGGGATTTTCAACAGGGTTTTCCGGGTCGCTATTTTTTGAAGCTCATTAAAAAATTCCGCCTGCTGACCAGGACCTTCAGGCACCAGCTCGTTTGCCAGATCAAAAAAGCCTCCAGCCGGGCCGATTTCCGGTACCAATGTTCCCTGGGCGAATTTCCTGGCTCCCTCGAGCCGGCCGGATACGCCCTCGCCAAAATCCTTGTCCCTGACAACCGGTATGTTGATCTGGCCGACTTTTTCCGCCAGTGTCATCCGGCCCAGCAGGTCCTCGACCCTTGTTTCAAGCGGCTGACTTGGGTCAAGATAGAGGGATTTCCCGGTTTTATCCGGCCCGGAAGCCGCAGCAGCGAACAGAGAAACAAGCACAGTTACAGCGGTGATGAAAGCCAGGCGCTTTATTGAAGACATGTTCTCTTGCTCCTTATAAAGTGAAGGAAGAATATACACGCTTACGGTGAAGCCCACCGAGAGAAAAGCGGAAAAAAATTATAGGGTAGATGCTGTTATCAATTGCAAGAGGGCCGTCTTTTTTACATAAAAGGACAGTCCTCCCTGATGGCGGTCGCTGATAGATTCCGTACCTCTTTGCTCATATATTAACTTGTATACCTATCTTCCGGGCTTTCCCACCTCTCCTCTGACCCAGGATCATTCTATTACAACCGTGCTTATCCGTTTCGCCGGGATGGAGACCTCAATCGCGTTTCCGGCAAGCTGCGCGCTTGACCGGGTATCATCACGCCCGTCGAGTGTCACGCATTTCGCCCCGCCGGGCCTGGTTGACAGGGTGATCGTGATTTTTTCCTTTGTGCCGTGCGGATTGAACAGGCGCACGGACATCTTGTTACTGTCAAGCTGAACCGAGGTAAACACTGCATTGCCCGTGACTTTCAGGAAAGACAGCTCCCTGGGCAAAGCGCCTGCGCGCCCGGCAAGCTGCAAATCTCTGTGGAGAAGGTCGATCACGCGCGTGGGGCCGTTCACCCGCTGTCCGAGAACGAACAGCCTGTTGACCGGGATTTTCTGGGCAACCGGCACGATATCATAGCGGAACACAAGCTTGCCCTGGATCTGCCCGCCGGGGTTGTCATTTGAAAAAACAGCGCGCCTGAAAGCGCGGAACAGGGTGAGCGCAATCGGGCGCTCAGGGTTATTTATCACCGCGCTTTCGGGGAGCCCGCGGCTCACCACTGCCAGCCCTCCCACGCCGTCACCGAAAGCAGTCCAGGAGATCTGGGGCCGGGTCTCGACATCCAGCTCGTCACGCAGATTGTTGTCTGAGGCCAGGGCCACCGGACGCTCCACAACGTCGAATGCCGAGTTGCTGAGATAGGTGTCGCCCTTGAGATTCGTGGGGAACAGTACCCGGAGACGGTGGTCGAGGATCGTGTTATCCACTGTCGTGGCCACCTCGACCCTGTCCGAGCCTTTGCGCAGGGTTACATCGGAAACGATTTTCAGGGGGGCGGTCTCCCCGCAGCGCTCCATGTTTTTGAAATCGAACTGCTGGGGGACATTCATGGTCACGGCGATTCTGATTGTGGCTTTGGCGATGCCGTCGGCGATCACGGCGATATCCGCTCCGCAGGCAGTGCTCAAATTTATATAATCATTCACTGCGACACCGTGGTACCAGCCGTCGCCGATATCAGCCCGGTCCTCGAAAGTCAGGAGCTGCTCGTACTTCCTGCCTGTGCGCTTGTCGGTTATACTGATAGTGCCGTTAGTTTCGGCCTGGACAAGGAGAGTTTCGTTCTCGACGGCCCGGTGTGAAACAGCCATGGAGCCCAGATACCGGGTAGGACCGTCCACCGGCTTGACTATCAGGGTCGTGTAACCGAACGCCGGTACTCTCAGCGGCGCTGTCACTTTGATTATGTGGCGGGTATCGCCTGTGGGGAAATGGTAGCGCTGACGCCAGAAACCCTGGTGGTCGCGTATCTGCCCCACAAGCTGGTAAGGAACCTCTTCCCCCTGGGCGTTGATCAGTCTGAATGAGAATTTCTCCTCGTAGCCGAAAAATTCCGCAAATCTTTTCGGCCAGTCGACAGGGAGCGGGATATCTAGGTCCACAGGCTCGTTGATATCCTCTGCTGTGGCATTGAACACAGCCAGCACCAGGGAGCCCTCGGGAATATCCTTTGGAGCTGCGGCTTTGGCGATGTCTTTCAGCGCCTGCGCTGTGAGCCGTGACGAAATGCCGAGGGACTGGTCGAAGCGGTAGATCATGTCCTGGTGGACCTGGTCAATCGAACAGGCGCACATGCTGTCGTGCGGGTGGTTTTGGACCAGGTGCTTCCAGGCGACATGGAGATAGCCTTTCGGATACTCACGGCCTAAATTCACGGCGACAAAGGTGCTGAAAGGCTCGGCCCACAGGCACAGCTCATCCTCGCAGGCGGCGTTGCGCTGCTTGAGATGGATGCGGCTTGAGAGAACGCCCGGGATGAGATGGCCGTCAGTGTCGTCCCGGCGGGACTCGCGCATCTCTCCTGCAAAGGTCATTTCGATTTTCCCGCGGTCAGCGAGAAGCTCTTTCATATAGCTGTCCGGGTCGCTGTGGATGATCCGGATGCCCCGGGGTTCGAGCTTCTCGTTCGCCCGGGCGATGAGCGCGCTGGTCTGCGGCTCGATTTCCATGTGGTCTCCGCCGTCGAAAAGCAGAATGGGCTTGACTGTCGAGCGCCCGGCTTCCTCCAGGACATACTCGACCAGGCGGCCGACCGCTTTCTCGAGGTCGAAAGGCCGGTCCTCTATCGCTCCGCGGACTGCGAAAGAATACGTGCTGTAGCCCCTTGTACCGAAACGGTAACTCGGGATAACTGTGCCGTCAGGAGCCTTCCAGTTGAAATGGCCGGTGGATTCCTTTGCCTTGAGACCCCGCCAGACAAAGGCCACCGGTATGTTCAACTGATCGAAAATCTGGGGCAGCTGGCCCACATGGCCGAACTGGTCGCAGGCGAAACCGCCCCATGAAAGCGGCGCTCCCAGCTCCCTGGAAAGCTTCATACCCAATTGCAGGTTGCGCACCAGGGACTCTCCGCTGACCAGCCATTCATCCGGCTGGACATACCAGGGGCCGGGTTTCAGTCGGCCCTCACGCACATACCGCTCCACCAGCTCCCGCTTCTCGGGCCGGATTTCAAGGTAGTCGTAAATCGGGATTATCTGGCCGTCAGTGAGAAAACACTTGTAAGCCGGGTCTTTCTCGAGAGTCTCGAAAAGCTCGTCTAATAGAGACACCAGGCGCATGCGAAAGCCTTGGAACGGTTCGTACCATTCACGGTCCCAGTGGGTACTCGGAATGTAGTGAGCAGTCCGCATATTCTCTCCATGAGCGGTGGATGCTGAAAAAACCGCGAAGAACAATAAGGCTACCAGCATAAAGTACTTCATAACGCTCCTCCGGTTTGGGTTTTAAATCCGGACAGTCTGTTATTTAAAATCGACACCGGTGCGCTTATCCGCCTGGCCGGCAAGAGTCAGCGTGCCCTCGGGAAGCTTGATAATCGTGGCTCCTGATATTTCTTTCACCTCAAGACGGGGCGAGGGGGCAGCCGCAGTATTGTCAGCCACATCGATGACCTGGACAAAAGTATAGTCATAATTTCCGGTAGTCGGTACATAAATCTCAGCCCTGCCTACCCCTAAATCAGGCCGCGGTTTTTCAGGCGGATAGAACGCTGTGCCGACTTTAAAAGCAGGCACTGTGTCGATTACTGCCATTTCAGGGGCAAGGACAGTTACAATCGCCCGGGCGCCGGCATCTGACACGGTGAACCGCTTTTTTTCGAGCAGGGGGCGCACCGGGTAATGCCAGAGTATCCGGGGCTGGAATTTTTTGTCGGCCAGGGATATGTTGTCTACCACGACCAGGTAGCGCTCACCGATCCAGGCCAGCTCCCGCACCACCTTTCGCACCCGGTCAGGGGTATAGGCTGCTGTAAAATCCGCAGCCAGATAAGCCCAGCCGCCCTCATCACGGTATTGGATTATATCTCCCATTTCCCTTTCTTTGTTAGCACGGTAAGCCTCGATCGTGCCTATGGTCTGGTTATTGTAATATCGCTGGGAGCCGGCATCATCCAGCAGTCCGGGATCCACTATCTGGATAGTGTTATGGGCGACCGAATTATGGAAGAACTTTTTATAGTGGTCTGTGTCTGTGCCGCCGGCATAGGTGCCGGCCTCGATAAGCAGGGGCGCCCGGCGGAACACCTCGGTGTGCCCGGAGTCGAAATGCCCGTGATTATCGAAATAGTCGCCGCACTTGAAAAAGATGAAAGTGTCATCCGCTCCCCAGCCTGTCCGCCAGAACGCCATTCCCGTGCCCCTGGGGCTGAAAAGTATCCTGGCGGGCAGGGTGGTGCGGGGGACCCCCTTGTTGTCGGCGTCCCAGTAAAGGAACACCTGGTACTCGCTGCCCATCTCGGTCCCGATCCGGCCATTGGTAATCCCGGCGTGTTTTTCAAACAGGTAGTTGATATACCCGGCTCCGACCGGCTCGTTATAATAAAAGGCGCGCTCGGAGACCACCCGGAATGAGAACCTCTCCGTGCCCCGGAAAAAGTTGTCGCCGAACCTGACAAGCAAGCCATCCGGCTGCTCGCCGTAGATCACGAACAGCGCCTCGCGCCAGGCCCAGTCGCCCTGTTTTTCACGAATCATCCGCCACAGGTTCTCGCCTGTGGCAGTGTACCAGGCGGCGATAAAATGCCCCACCAGCCACATGGTGTACTTGCGGCCATAAGCCATGCTGTTGTGGACAGTCCCATCCTGGATTTCCCGGGCTGGAAAAAGATCCTTGAGATAGGTCTTGTATCCCCACTCGAGATACTTGTCCGCATCCGGGTGGTGGCCCTTGAGGGCCAGTCCGGCAATAGCCGCGCCTGTCGGGTAGCCGTACATGCGCGTGTGGAAGATATGGGCCCCCTGGGAGTAATACTGATCCATGCAGCGCTGCGCGCCCTGGGCCAGCCTGGCGATCACTTTTGCTTTTGAAGAGTCAGAAAAATTCTGATTGTTGTAGAGCCAGTCAAAAGCCATGGCGTCCCACATCAGGATCCTTCCGTCATCCGTGGTCCCGTCGAACTCGAGCGGCTTCTCGAGCATCGAGATACACTGAAGCGCAGCTTCCTTGTCGTCAAGCATCACGGCCCGCAGGGCATAGTTGCAGGGGTTGCGGCGGGTCATCAGGTCGAGAAATTTGCTGTAGCGGCTGTCCCTGGCCCGCTGCCTGAGAATCTCTGTTGTGATCGAGGGCTCGCCCCAGGCTTTGTCCCGGAAAAACAACCGGGGATGACCGTTGAATACCTCCACTGCCTGCGACAGGTCCGCCAGGCCGAGGCTTAAAAAGATAACAGTAAAGACAAGTCTTTTCAGCATGATAAGTCCTTTCTCATTTTGTCCGGGTTCAACCCGGAACCGCAGTAAAATAAATGCCTCATTTCAGCCGGGGTTCCCAAGTGAATTATTCCGCATGAAGATTATCAAAGATATGCAAAGCAATAATTCCTGGCAAATAATTATTAACGGCAGGCGCAGATCTTCGGGCATGGGCACTGGAAGGAAACTTAGAAGTAAACATTAAAAAGATATTTTTGAAAGAATTCCAGGTAAGAGGGTAATATTCTCTCCGGTAGGGACGGTTCGCGAACCGCCCCTAAAATGATCTTTTGATTTTTATACCATTATCAAAGCGAGCAATGTTCCTCGAGTAAAATAATAACATTTTCAAAGATTTCTAAAGATGATAAGATAGTATAAAAATTAATATATTATCCGATATCGACCACAGTGGCAGATAAGCTGATCTCAGGGGTAGCTGTCCAGAGAGGATTAAATTTTATCAGAGAAAAAATAAATGTTATAAAAATTATCTTAACTGATTTATTTTGAGACATCTAAATCTCAATTAATGGGGATTTGTCCAGAACGAGTGCGTATCGAACATGGCCCCGGCCGACTACTCCAAGGGCAGCGCTCTGGAGAACTCGCTGATTATAGCCGTGGACAGGATCACGGGTGAGATAAAGCGGGATAAACACAAATAATAAAGAGCATTTTCTTTTCGAGCTCTATTTTTCCTTCCTGTATTTTGCAACCCTCCCATCATCGTATAACACTTCGAGTTCCCGGACCTCGTTTTGCTCGACGATAAATTTCAGACGAAAGTTTTCCAGGCCCTTAATAGCGAAAAGGACTCTGGACATGGGAGACAGTTTGTGTTTCATCCTGCCGCCACGGCAATAGAACAGGTCGCCGCCTTCCAGCGTGATATCCATGGAGCCGTATTTGCCTATATAGGAATTTGTAATATCCTCTGGCAATTCAATGGGACTGTTTTTCGCCTCAAGACCCTCAATATGCCACTGATACCAGGCTGCTTTTTTCCTGTCCTCACATTTTTTCAGCTCTTCCAATGCCATTAAATGAGCAACTTCCAGGGCCTTATCCGAGCTTGTTTTAATATGAGGCTCAACACCAACCCCCTCCCAGTTGGAACCTGTGACCGGGTTGATTGAAGTCATTTCAGGGATCATCAGGACAAATTTTTCACCGACAGGCTTATAGGATATCGGGTGAGCCCCGCCGCGAGTGGTCTCGCCAACCAGGGTAGCTCTGCCAAGATGTTTCAGGTTGTAACAGAATTCCTCTGCCGCCGAAAAAGTTGATTTTGACACTAAAATATACACTGGCGTAGTTATCAGGCGTTTGCCCGGCACATAGGGCGCAGTCCAGGATTGGTAGGTTTTATTATCGGGCCGCGAGTACACTGAGCTCAGTTGAATAAGACTATCCGCGCTGAAGAAGTAACTGGAGAGAAAGGCCACCATTTCACCCCAGCCTCCACCGTTATTGCGCAGGTCAATAATCAGCGCATCGCAATTGGCCAGGAATCCCATCGCGGCAACAGCGGATGGTGCTGCGGATTTCGGCTCGAAAAAAATCCTCAAATCCAGGTAGCCCACATTTCCTTCCAGGATTACGGCCTGTTTGAAACCGTAATTATTCCGCCGTTCCTCCTCCAGCATATCCTCGTCAGGATAATTATCCTCATCCTGCTCTTCCCGCAAACCTCTATTCATCGCCGGGTCAAGGAACAGAGCCAGATGCTTATCGCGGCTTATTTCTTCCAGCTCGGAATCGATCATCCGGGCAAATTTCTCCGCGGTCATTTTACTGGCATATCTCCCGTCTTTGTAACGCTTCAGGAGTTCCGCGCCAATGATCTCGCCCGAATCGGGAAATACGTAGTTGTCGTTCAGAAAGCCGACAACGATCCGGATTGCTTCCTGCTTATTGACCTCGCCAAATAACTCTTCATCTTGTGCAGCGGCGCGATGATATACAAAAAAAGAGAGGACTATGACAACCAAAGCAAACCAGCAAATAAAATATTTGGAGGGATCGCGATTCGAACCGTACATTTTTGCTCCTCTATGCCGTTTTGGAAAACCACTTTCAATATCTATATGGTGAATGTGGGATTATAAATTTAACATATTGAAAGCTCGCAGAGTCGGTTAATATTATTGCCTGACAACAGGGAAATCGTTTTCCCATTCAATAGGCGCGATCCAGGGATATCTGCCGGTATGTTCCTTGTCCCAGGCATGGTAGCAAATGTAGTGTTTAGAATCAGGGCCGGTGAAAATAGAATTGTGGCCCGGGCCGATCTGGAGCCCTTGCGTTTTTAATACTCTCGGGTCGCCGTTTTCTTTTTTCAACCGCTTATAAGGCCCGAGGATCTTGTCAGCTTTTGCAACCAGTACATGGTAGGTTCCATCCCTCCAGTTTCCCTGGCTGGTAAAAAGATAGAAAGAGTTATTTGCGCGGATGACAAAGGCTCCCTCTTCCCACTCAACACTTTCTGCGGGAAATACTTTCCGGGGTTGGTTTTCAGCTTGCGTGGGCGAAATCAGTCTGTCGACAAGGAGCTGCCCCACGTGATCGTTGCCCTCGTTACCCGTGTAAAAAAGGTACCCTTCATCCTCCGAGACAAAGAAAGGGTCTCCGTCTATTGAAGGCTGTTTGGTTAAAGTTACTTTACAGTCTTCATACGGCCCGGATATGTTTTCCCCCACAGCCACGCGCACAAACCTTCTCTCCGGGTCCCCGAATGAATCCGCAGTGTAGTACAGGTAAAATTTCCCCTGGTAGGGGAGGATTTCAGGCGCCCAGTAATTCGCCCGCCTGCTGCCCTCGTATTCAGGAACCTTTAATATCGGGTCCAGCCTGGTCCAGGTCTTCAAATCCAGCGAATGAAACATGACATAAACGTAATCGCTGTTCGGAGAGAGCCCTGAGGTGCCTGTCAGGTAGTAGCCGTCTTTGGTTTTTATACAGAATGGATCCGGCAGTTCCCGGCCGATAGAAAGTTTAAAAGCCGATTCATTTTTCATGGGGTCACCTGCAAGATTCCCGGTGATTACGGATGTGAGAAGGACTGATTTTCCGGTAATTTCAAGAAAGCTGCGACGTTTCATCGGTTTCCCTCCTGCTTCGAATGACCCATGGTTTTTTCAAGAGCCGCGTTGTCTCAACCAGGGATCGTTTGTCCGCTCGAGCCACCCGTCCAGTTCTTCAGTCAGCTCCCGGACCAGAGGCGGGCTTTTCTCTGCAATGTTCTCGAGCTGGTAGGGGTCTTTCCGGTTATCGAAAAGGACATAGCTTTCGGTATTGTCGGTCTCCTGCGTCACGACAAAGGTGTGACTACTGGTACGGATGCCTCGCTGGCCGCCCTCCCCCAGTTTCTGCCCCGGTTTCACAGGGTCGGAGACGATGTAGTAGGAAGAAGTCGGCCGCTTGCATTCTTCGCCCAGCATGGCTGCCGAGTAATCGCGGCCCTCGACAGCCAGGGGGATCCGGTCCGAGAGACCCGTCAGGCCGAGCAGGCTGGGCATGATATCCGGCGTGCCCAGGAGCAGGTCGTCACGACCGGGGTGGATTTTGCCGGGCCAGCGGATGATAAAAGGTACGCCGACCGACTCCTCGTAGTATATGTTTTTGTACATGCGGTTGTGGGAACCCATCATCTCACCGTGGTCAGAGGAGAAGACAACAATGGTGTCTTGCTCGAGCCCCTCCTCCCTGAGGCAGGTGAGGATTCTGCCGAACTGGTCGTCCGTGCCGGTAACAGCGGCAAAATAATTCCTGACATGCTCTTTGGCTACCGGGTGCGGGTTATCGAGATCCACATTCGGCCGGTTCAAGAGATCCCGATAGGTCTTTCCCCCGTACATGTCCACGTATTGTTGGGGCACGAGCCGGAATGGCATATGCGGCGGATTATGCGAGACAAAGAGGGCGAAAGGCCTGTCCGGGTCCCTGTACTGTCCCCCGCTGTTCTTTATATACTCGATCGCCACTTCTGCCTCATGCTTTGTCGACCACTCGCTGACTTCCCTCGCCTCGTTCCTGCCGGCATCTGTGGACCAGTACCAGGGATTAAAATGTGTGTCGCGGCAGTTGTAGGCATACCAGAAATCGAACCCGTGCCTGCGCTCTGGCGGCACGTATTCATCCCAGAATCCCGATTCACCCCTGTCGATTCCCACATAGGGCTCATGCGGCTTGTCCAGATGCCATTTCCCGATATAGCCCTGGCTGTAGCCGCAGTCGTGAAAGACATCGGAGATACAGCGTTCAGACTCTTTCAGCATGACCTCGGATTTCGAATAGCAGTTAGTGAGGACACCGTTCGCCTGGGGATACCTGCCGGTGAGAAGCATCGCCCTGAACGGGCTGCACAGGGGGAACGTGCTGGTTGCCTCCGTGAGCACCAGGCTCTGGGAGCAGAACCGGTCGAGGTTCGGCGTGATCACAGGGTCTTGGTTCATAAAGCCGATTGCCTGGCGGCGGAACTCATCCGGGAAAACGAATACCAGGTTCGGGTGTTTGCCTTCCTCTCTCCCGACTGGCCTGGCAGTTAAACCGGCTGAAGGAGCAAGGGCCAGCGCCGCTGACGCAGCAGCCGCGCTTTTCATGAAATTTTTTCGCGATATGGTATTCATCTGTCCCTCCCCTTATCTAACGACAGGAATGTCCCGGGGACCGGTGTCCCTTGTATAAGCCTGATAACCTCTCCGCGGTATTTCGCTTCACTCGCCGGGAGCTGCCAGGCGCTGCTTGCTGAGCTCGAAAGGAGAAATTTCTCCATAGGAGAACGGCCTCAACCGAAAGCTGTATGAATAAGGTTTAACGGGCAGCCTGTATTCAGGATGCGGGAGCGCTCCCCAGCTATCGTCGCCGCCCACCCCCATCTGCTTGTAATCGAGGTTCAGGGTAATGTCATCGCGGCGGCTCAGCTCGAAAGGATGTCCGGCTTTCTCGAAGTCCTGCATGGTGTAGTGCTGCGCGCTGACACTCAGCAGGGGCATGCCCACTGCCAGGAGGCCCACTCCCTGGTCATTGGTCAGGGCCACCCAGCGTACATCGGTCTTGTTGCCGTTCTCCTGGGGCCTGACATATGGGACAAGCTGCTCGTCCACTGTGCCGCTGTAAATCCCCACACGGGCGCCGCTTTTCCTGTCCTGGTAAGTCTCGTGCGGGCCCCGCCCGTACCAGGTGAAACTGCTGAATTCTCCGGGTATAGTCATCCGCATTCCATAACGGGGCATGTCGGGCTGCTCTCTTCCGGGATTGAAGCTGTTCGAGACCACCAGGTCGCCGGTGGCGAATATCGAGTAAGACAGCTCGTAGTCCGCCTGGACAGCCGGGAGATAGACAGCCGCCTCCACCCGGACCAGTTTCGGAGAGACTTTCTTGACTGCTACCTTCCTGACCTGCCGGATTTCGCCGGCCTTGCGCCATACTCCGAGCCTGTCAGGCATCCCGTTGCCCCGGTCATTGTCGATCGGCGCCCGCCAGAAATTGGGCACCGGGCCCCGCTTGATCAGCTCCTGGCCCCTGTACCTGTAAGAAATAAGCATGGCGTTTTCCTTGTCGATCACCACGCTGAAATCCTGCCCTTTGACCTCCGCCTGTCCCGGTGATTCCGCGAGCTGCAAAGCCGGCAGGTCTTTCATGTCCACAGGTGTGCTTTCGATAGCAGCGAACGGCAGGGCGAACTGCTCCCAGGCCACCTCATGACCCTCCGGGACCAGCGGAGATGCCTGGGAACGGGCGAAGCTCAAGTTCAGCCAGTACTCCGTGCCGGGCTTAATTTCCGGTTTCTGGAAAGGGATTCTGATCTTGCGGCTCTGGTGCGGCCCGAGATTCAGCTTCGGCAGCACTCCGCTTTGCAGAACCAGGTCATCCGCTTTCAGCTCCCAGGTTGCCTCGACAAAATCCAGGCTGCTGAAATCATAGTTGTTGAATATCTCGACAGCGCCTTTTGTCAGATCGACCGGCTTGACCTTGATATACTGGTAGACTTTTTTCACCTCGTACAGCGAGGGATGCGGCACCCGGTCAGGGAATACCAGGCCGTTGATCAGGAAATTACCGTCGTTCGGGTAATCGCCGAAATCCCCGCCATAGGCCCAGAATTCCTGTCCCTCCTCATTCTTCTTGCGCAGCCCCTGGTCGACCCAGTCCCAGATAAAGCCTCCCTGGAGCTGGGGATATTTCTCGATAACATCCCAGTAATCCTTGAGGTTGCCCACGGAGTTGCCCATGGCATGCGCGTATTCGCACATGATCAGGGGACGTTTCTGCGGCCGGCTGGCATAGGCTTCGATTTCCTCGATCCTGGCGTACATGGGGCAATAGATATCAGTGTGGGGTCTCAATTCCGCCCTTTCGTACTGCACCGGGCGCGAGGGGTCCCGCTGGTGGATCCAGGCGCTCGTAGCCTCGAAATTAGGTCCATCCCCGGCCTCGTTCCCAAGGGACCAGATAATCACCGAGGGGTGGTTCTTGTCCCGCTCCACCATGCGGACTGTACGGTCCAGGTGGGCTTTTTTCCATTCCGGCTTATTGGCGAGCGTCTTGTCAGGGTCGTACCCGATCCCGTGGGACTCGATATTGGCTTCATCGATCAGATAGATGCCGTATTCATCGCAAAGGTCGAGCCATTTGGGGTCATCGGGATAGTGCGAGGTGCGCACGGCGTTGATATTGAACTGTTTCATCAACTGGATATCCTTGACCATCAGCTCGCGCGATATCGCCCGGCCGCGGTCAGGGTCGTGCTCGTGACGGTTGACACCCTTGATCAGGATCGGGACACCGTTGACCAGCAACTGCCCGTCCCGGATCTCCACTCTGCGGAACCCGACCCGGCAGCGCTGAACCTCGATCACCCGGTCCGCGGGGTCTTTCAGTATTACGAGCAGGGTATACAGGTTGGGCTGTTCAGCGGACCATTTTGCGGGATTATTCACCTTTTGTTCGAACTCCAGGGCCACTTCGTCCTTTCGTGGAATTTCAGCCTCTTTTAAAAGGATTTTCCCGGATACGGGCCTGTTTGCGCTATCGAGCAGGTTCAGCTCGACTTTGTAAGCTCCGTCCTGGTCCGCGGAGTAATTTTTTACCTTGACACTGACTTTCAACAGCGCATCACGATAAGAATCATCCAGGTCTGTCCGGGCCCAGAAATCGCGGACATGGACCCGTGGGGTGGAAAACAGGTACACGTCCCGGTAGATGCCGCTGAGGCGCCAGAAGTCCTGGCACTCCAGGTAGCTGCCATCCGACCAGCGGTAGACTTCCACTGACAGGGAATTCCTGCCTTCACGCAGATAGCCCGTAATGTCGAACTCGGCCGGGGTCATGCTTCCCTGGCTGTAGCCTGCTTTCCGGCCGTTGATCCAGAGATAAAAAGCCGATTTCACCCCTTCAAAAACCAGGAACACTTCTCTGTCTTTCCAATCTGCCGGAATGGCGAATTCGGTTCTATACGAGCCGACAGGGTTGTAATCGTTTTGAATAAACGGAGGATTTTTCTTGAATTCATACGGCTGGTTAAGGTAGACAGGTATGCCGTAGCCCTGGAGCTGCCATTGGCCCGGGACAGTGATCTCATCCCAACGGCTGACATCGTAATCATCCCTGTAAAAATCTTCCGGCCTTTCCGCGGGTTTTTTAACCCAAAAAAACTTCCAGGTCCCGTTGAGCAGCTTGAAAAACGGCGAGGCGGACCTGTCGCCGCGCAGGGCTGTCTCAGTATCCTGGTAGGGCACCAGGGTTACATGGGCCGGCTCTTTATTCTGCCCGATCATCTCGGGATTTTCCCAGTCGTGGCTCTCTTGTGCCCGGGCTTGACCAATGATGCATAAAAGCGATAACAAGACAATGCTTGCAAATAGATTTGACATCGTCCGTTCTCCCTGTGTCTCTTGTTAATATTGAGCGATCAGCAGACGAGTTACAATAAGTGTAGCTGGCGTCTGGAGATAAATATAATGTTTGTTTGCCGGCAAGAAAGGAATTTACCACGCGTATTTTCCGGGATCAATAAAGACCGGGGAAAGGTCTGCCTATTCAAAGATAAAGAAACGACAGCCCTTTCTTTAGCGTATATAAAACATAATATTCAAATTATAGTATTATTTCTTAAGGCTCGGACGCGTCACCAGGAATCAGCCTGTAGAGGTCTTTGCGCCGGCTGTTCAGAATACCGCGGCTCGGTCTGGACAGGTCGACAAGACCCATGATCAGCTCCTCTTTCTCCTGATTGCTCTCCGCCACCAGTAGCCCATCCGGGTCGATAATATAGCTTTTGCCTGCCTGGATCGGCCCGGCGGCGTTACAGGAAACGACCCAGATCCCGTTCTCGGCTGCGCGGCTGCGCAGGTGGGCCTCCCAGACCGGTATCTTCCAGGAGTCGCCCCCGGCGGCATGGGAGACGTGGAAAATCACATCGGCGCCCTCCAGGGCCTGTATCCTCCATGCTTCGGGGAAACGGGCATCGTAGCAGATTTCCATGCCGAATTTCATCCCTCCGAACTCGAAAGTCGATAATGTTTTTCCGGCTTTGAAGTACTTGCCGCCTGTGCCATGGGCCTTGGAGTAGCTGGCTCTGATCTCTCCCTGGCCGTCGATAAAATACACAATATTGTACAAGCCGTCCTCTTCATAAGCGGTGGTTCCAAGAACAAGGATCAGCCCGGTTTCCCGCGCTTGGCGGCAGACCCGCTCAAGACCCTCCTCGAGCACCTCCTTTGCCGGAAAGGGCTTGTCTTTATAGTGGAAAGGCCGGTACCCGGAAAGCGCAGTTTCAGGGAAAAGGAGAATTTTCACTCCCTGGCTGTCCGCCTTGTGGATATAGGCGATGATTTTTTCAAGGTTCGCCTGCACGCTATCTGTCACCCCGATCTGGGCGCAGCCCACCCTGAAAGGCCCGCTCACTAAATCACCGGCCGAAACTGTGTCTGGACGTAAAGAAAAAAACATTAACATTGAAAACATCAGAAATAATCTTCTAAACATAGCAACTTTCTCCTGCTTTTAAATTGTTACCGACAGCTTTGCCCTAATCAGCCATTTGCCTGGAACAACCCCTGATCCGGATCTGTGAAATTCTCTTTTATCCAAGCTCGAAAGTATTTATCTTCCCGGCTTGAGTCAAAGGTTTCTTGATAATATTTTGGTTGTGGGGAAAAAGCCTCAGTAAAAAAAGCCTTAAAACCTCGAATCGATGGATCTACTACCTTGTGTGCCTGTCCAGGCCCATACTTTTCCTTGTTTTTCCCTTGACAATGGTCACTGACTCGTTGTTATATGATAAAACGCTGCTCTTGATTTCGCTTCCGTACTTTAACAGTCAACACCCTCGTCTAATTATGAGTGATCTTCCGGTATTGGAAATGAAAGAAATAAGCAAGTCCTTTCCGGGTGTTCGGGCGCTGGAAAATGTCTCTCTGGAAGTATATCCCGGAGAGGTGCATGTGTTGCTGGGAGAAAACGGGGCCGGGAAATCCACCTTGATGAAGATTCTGACCGGAGTCTATCCGAAAGACTCAGGGAGAATCCTCCTGAGGGACCGCCAGGTCAGCATTGAGAATCCCCGCGAGGCTCTCGACCTGGGTATCAGCATGGTGTATCAGGAATCGAATCTTGCGCTGCATCTGAGTGTGGCTGAAAATATTTACCTGGGGCGGGAGGTGCTGCGAAGCGGGAAGCTGGGGATTATAAACTGGTCGGCTTTGAATCGGGAATCTGAAAAGATTTTGGAGACATTGAATCTTTCAGTCTCTCCGGGGACATTGGTGCGGAAACTCAGTGTCGCCCAACGTCAGATGGTGGAAATCGCCAAGGCGCTCTCTGCGGAAGCGAATATCCTGATCCTCGATGAACCGACAGCCTCCCTCGCAGAACAGGAGATTAATCAACTGTTTCGCGTGATTCGGGATCTCCGGCAGCGCGGGATTTCTTTTATTTATATTTCCCATCGCCTGGAGGAGATATCAGAGATCGGGGACCGGGTCACCGTGCTTCGGGATGGCAAGCTTGTGGGAACAGTCCCGGCCTCGACTCCAATAGACCGGTTGATCCGGATGATGGTGGGCCGGGCGGTGGATGAGCTTTTCCCGCGGGAAACTGTGCCCCCCGGGGAAGAGCTCCTGCGTGTCGAGCATTTAACCCGGAAAGATATTCTCCATGATGTCTCATTTTCCGCCCGCGCCGGTGAGATTGTAGGATTGGCGGGGTTGGTGGGTTCAAGACGCACGGAGCTGGCCCGGGCGGTGTTCGGGGCAGACCCGAAAGATTCGGGCGAGGTCTTTGTCCGGGGGAATCCAGTGCGCATTGAGTCCCCCGCGGATGCCATTAAAGCAGGCATCGGGTACCTGAGCGAGGACCGAAAACTGTTGAGCCTGGCCCTGTCCATGTCTATCCGCGCCAATGTGACCCTGGCGGGTCTGAAAAAATATTGCCGCGGACCGTTTCTTTTGCATAAAAATGAATATCGAGCTGTGGAACAGTATTTAAAAAGCCTGGCCATAAAAGCACGGCATCCGGATCAGAAAGTCAAATTGCTGAGCGGAGGGAACCAGCAGAAAGTGGTTGTGGCCAGGTGGCTGGCCACCGAGGCCAGGATACTATTTTTTGACGAGCCTACAGCGGGCGTGGATGTTGGGGCCAAAGTGGAAATCTTTCAGCTCATGAACCGGCTGGTCAAGCAGGGGAGCAGCATTATTTTCATCTCGTCATACCTGCCGGAATTGTTGGCCATTTGTGACAGAATCCTGGTGATGAGCCGTGGCAAGATTGCCCGTGAATTGTTCCCGGATAAAACCACCCAGGAAGAAATATTATATTACAGTGCGGTTGGAAATTGATCTGTGGCTGCAGAACTCAGTTACAGTTCTTTTGCCGTAGAATAAAATACCTGCCAAAGGAAACGAGATGCCTTTTCATTCCCTGGGGGACCTGGGACGCAGGCTGGCCTCGTTTATCAGCCTGATAATAATGGCCGTGGTCTTATCCATCCTCTCGCCTTATTTTCTGACCTTTGAAAATATTTTTGCCATTGGCCTGCAGATGTCAGTAATCGCTGTCATGGCCATTGGCGAGATGATGATTATTATCTCCGGGGGGATTGACCTGTCAGTCGGCTCGATCCTCGCGCTATCCGGGGTAGTCTGTACCTCTCTGATGGCGCAGGGTTTTTCCATGACAGCCGCGGTCTCGGGCGGTATCGGAGTGGGCATTATCTGCGGAATTATCAATGGCGTTTTGATTTCCAAAGGCCGGATCCCTCCCTTTATTGCCACATTAGGGATGATGGGTATGGCGCGGGGAGCGGCCCTGATCATTTCAGGCGGCGCCGGGGTGCAGCTCCTGGAGCTTCCCGAATCTTTCATCTTCCTGGGTGCGGGCCGGATTTTTGATCTAGTGCCTGTTCCAGTTGTGATCACACTTTTTCTTGCTTGCCTGGGGTACGGGATCCTGAAATATACCCGGATGGGACGGTATACTTATGCGATCGGCAGCAATCCGGAAGCGGCCAGGCTTTCCGGCGTCAATATCTCCCGCTATCTTACCTTGATTTATACCTTTTGCGGACTGCTCTGCGGTCTGGCCGGGGTGGTCCTGGCCTCCCGCCTGCGTTCCGGGCAGCCCACAGCAGGCACCGGATGGGAGCTCGATGTAATCGCCGCCTGCGTGATAGGCGGGGCCAGCCTGAGCGGCGGGGAGGGAACTGTCCTCGGCGCGATTGTCGGGGCTCAGATTATGGGTGTGCTGCGAAACGGATGTAATCTGCTGGATATCTCGGCGTTCTGGCAGCAGGTGGCTATCGGGGCTATTATAGTGGTTGCGGTTTTTATCGACCAGTACCGTCACGCTCGCGAATGATCTCTAAATGAATGCTCTGGCAGTAAAAATTTCCATATCTCTCAAAGCTTTTATAAAAGGGACAATAACATGCTGCTTAACAAAAGATTCCTGCTTCTTTCATTAATTGTCATCCTGCTGACCTGCGTGTCTTGCGCCAGGGAGCAGGGAAACAGGCTCAAGATCCTGGTCTCTCCGAAAGGGTTGACTCACGATTTCTGGCTCACAGTGAAAGCCGGGGCTGATTCGGCAGCCAAAGAACTGGGAGTGGATATTGTCTGGAAAGGCCCTCCACTGGAGACTGATATCGCCGGGCAGATTGCCATTCTCGAGGACTATATCAACAAACGCGTGGACGCGATAGTCATGGCCGCCTGTGATACGAAGGCCCTGATACCGGTGGTGGAAGAAGCGCACCGGCGGGGGATTCCGGTTATCACGATCGACTCAGGCCTGGATTCCGATATCCCACTGAGTTTCGTGGCCAGCGATAATGTCCGCGGAGCGGAAAAAGCCGCTGACATCCTGGCGCAGTTGGTTGATAAAAAAGGCGAGGTGGCCTGCGTGAATTTCATTCCCGGGGCAGCGACCGCTATCTGGCGGGAGACCGGATTCAAGGAGGGCTTAAAGAAATATCCGGAAATCACACTGGCGGCCCTGCAGTATTGCCAGGCCGATGTGGCTACGGCAATGGCGGTGACAGAAAATATTCTGACCGCTCAACCAGGGCTGAAAGGGATTTTCGCCACCAATGAGGCAGGCGCGATCGGGGCGGCGCAGGCCTTGATTGCCAGGAACGTGCAGGGGAAAGTCAAGCTGGTCGCTTTCGATGCCTCACCGAACGAAATCGAGGCCCTGCAGCAGGGGGTTATCCAAGCGGTGATAGTCCAGAATCCGTTTGGAATGGGGTACATTGGCGTCAAGTCAGCCGTGGATGCCATAAATGGGAAATCCCTGGAAAAGGTTATAGATACTGGTACGACTGTGATCACCATGGATAATTTTTCCGACCCGCAGATCCAGAAAATCCTGTACCCGTTGGGTAAAAAGTGATACTGTAATTTTGAGATCAAACTCTCAACCTGAACCGATGGAGTAACCGGGATGAAAAAGTTCGACCGGCCCCTGCTCGGCGCAGTCTATCTGATCGAACAGGAGTGTCCTCCGGAGCAGCAGCTTCGCGACCTGGAGAACATCGCCGGAACAGGGCTCGGGCTGGTGGTGCTCTGGCCGCCTGTGAGCCGCTGGGATGCGCCGGATGGGGTGTCAATCGCTTTTGATTCGGTCGACCGGGTGATGGATATCTGCAGCAAGCTGGGCTTGAAGGCGATTCTGGAGCTGGAAGGCCAGAACCCGGCGTTCCAGTTCATGCCGGATTATCTATTCAAAACAGAATACCTAAGTGAAAATGATACCGGGAAACACTGGGTGAATTATCTCCACCCGGAGGTGGACAAGATTATTTCGGATTATGTCCGCGCAGTCGCCGGGCATTTCAAAGACCACCCTGCGCTATTCGGTTATGACCTTTTCAATGAGGTGAATTTCAGGTCCACTGACAAGTATACCCTGGAAGCTTTCCAGGGCTGGCTGAAAGCTAAATACCAAAATATCCGGGAACTGAACCGTGTCTGGGGGCGCTTTTTTACTGGTTTCAGCCAGGTCCGGCTGGATAACCTGGATTACGCGTATTCGCGCTGGTCGTCCCTGCGCCCGCAGCTAGATTTCCACGATTTCAGGGCTGATACGATCCAGCGCCTGGTCAGGCAGTGGGGGGATACGGTACGGTCTGTGGACCCGGACCACCCGGTGATCGCGGACAGCTCCTGGTCCATGACCTATTTTGACAACATGCTTCTGGCCAATGACGATTGGAAGGTGTCATCCGTAGTGGATATTTTCGGCCTGAGCGTTTATCCGCAGAGCTGGGACATTCACATTGCCAGCGACCCGTGCCCCATATCCCAGATTTACAATGGCGGTGTCTGCGCCTGTCCGGAAAAGCCTGTGGTTGTTTCGGAGCTCCAGACCCACAACCAGACCGTGCTCGCCCGGGACTCCTCGGTTTTCGACGAATTGAAGCTCTGGACCTGGCAGGCGTTCATGCACGGCATCGAGGCCTTGATTTACTGGAAGTGGAAGCCGTTCACCCGTGGTTTCCAGGTCACCGGCCGCGGGATGACCCTTCAGGATGGCACCCCCAACCAGCGCTCGGCCCAGGCGGCTGAGGTGGCCAGGGTGATCAATGCCAATCCCCGACTGTTCCTGGGGCGCAAAATGTATGACTCCGGAGTGGCGATGCTCTACAGCCCGGAGTGCGACCACTTTACCGATCTCACCCTGCCGGATGAAAAAAGCGGCTTTTACCGCGATTCGTTCGCCGGCTGGTACCGCTGCCTGTTCAACCGGGGTATCACGCCGTCGATTATCAGGGCCGCAGACCTGGATCAGGAACATACCGGTCATTTGCGGATTATGATTATCCCGGCGCTGGCCATGCTCAGCCGGGAGGATGCGGCGCGCATCCTGGCGTTCGCCGCGCGCGGGGGAAAGCTGCTTGCCGATGGCCGCTTCGCAGTGGTGGATGAAAACGGGTTTGCCTATTCTCAGGCTCCCGGCGGGGGCCTGCACGAGCTGTTCGGCTACCGGGAGATCGATTTCCTCTCGCCATATGCGGATAAAGGAGCCTGCCCTGCCGACCGGTTCAGCGTTATTAAATTGATCTCCGCCTATGCCAAAAGCACAACCTCTCCCGGCCATCCGCTTTGCGCATTGACAGAGGCCACGCTTTACCTGCCCGTGTTTTTCGGTCATGAAATTTCCAATATCCGCCTGAGAGAGATCGTGGATCCGTTTTTGTCACGCTCGATAGATCAGGCTTGCCAGGTGCTTGAAACCTCCCCGGAGGTGGATGTCACGGTCAGCCACGGAAACGGAGTGCTGGTAGGCACCTGCAATTACGCGCATACAGAGCGGCGGATCCGCGTGCGTGTCGATACCGGCAAGCCGTGCCGCCCGCTGTGGGAAGGGGTGAAGTTCAATTGTGAGACCGGAGAGGGATCGAGCGTACTGGAGGCGGTTATCCCGGCCCGGGAGATCGCCGGCTTTCATTTCATCTGATCTGTTAAAAGCTCGGGAAACATGCCTGCCCACCAGATAAATATTGCTTATTGAATTATGAAAGTCGCAGTGATTGGACCTCTCTGCAAGGACCGGAACATAATCGGCGGGAGATCCCGCTCGCAACCGGGAGGAGTCACCTGGTATGCAGGCCAGGCCCTGGCTTGTCTGGAAGTCGATACAGTGGTGTTCGGGTCGTTCGGACAGGAGAGGCCTGGCTGGCTGAGAGGATTCAAGGCCGAGCTTGTGCATCTAGCGGCTGAGAAGACTATCGAATTCGTGAACGAATATCCCGAAAACAATCCGAGCGCACGGATACAAAGGGCCGGTATCTATAGTAACAAAATTAGAATAGAAAATCTTGAATACTGTCGGCTGGCCGGCTTGGATTATATCGTTCTAGGGCCGCTGTATAATGACAATATATCAGTGGAGCTCGTGGAAAAATTATCCAAGTGTGCCCGGTTGGTATTGTCTGCCCAGGGAGCGATCAGGTACCTGGACGGGGACAGGATTGTCTGGAAGAACCCGGACAATGTGCTCAGGGTGCTGCCCTATGTCGATTATATTTTCCTGGATGACAAAGAGCTGCGCTTTATCAGCCAAAGGGAGGATCTTCAGGAAGCGGCCCGGTTTTTACAGGAAAACGGGGCCGGAAATGTAATGGTCACCCAGGGGGAACAGGGATCGTGGATTTTTTTGGAGGATAAAGAATATAAAATCAGGGCTTTCCCTCCCCTGGAGCTGGTCGACCCGACCGGGGCGGGAGATTCCTATTTGGCGGGATTTATAAAAGCCCTGGAATTATTCGATGAACCTTTGCAGCAGGGGGAATTCGCTGCCATGACCGCGACCCTTTCCATAGAACACAGGGGACCGTTCAACAAAACGACAGATGAAGTTTGTCAGAGGCTGGGTTGGAGATAAAGATTTTCTGAGAGCGGTTGCTCCTGCAGGAACTCCAATGTTTGTGCCAGTCTCAGAAGCTCTCTCTGGCTATGAACAGATTGTTTCAGCCTGTGGGTGTGCGAATCGAGACTCTTTCTATGAAACCTGTATAAGAAAAACTATATACTGTCTGAGGGAATATTTCGTCGTTAATAGTCTTATACACTTATTACGAGAGCCATAAAGGATTCAAAGAGCATTATTCTGATGAAATCTCCCCGGGTCCCCCATTTTAGGAAAGAGAGGAAATGATTCTCCCTCTTCGTTAAAGGGAGGAGATGATCCTATCCCTTTTGTAAGGCGATTATATACTTGACATACCCGAAAAAATGAAGACCGCTACTTCAAAGGTTGTGGTTATTCCCAAAACACCTCGATGGGTCAAGACGTGTCATGCATACCATCAACACAAGAGACCCCATCGAACCTCTGTACAAGGGATTTTCATGGGATTCACTCTTGCAATGTTGGGAATTCAGGGATTTGACCCTAGCCGCTCTCCATTGCTATTAGAATTCCGCTTTTTGCGGCTCTCTTTCTTGGCTGGTTTCTGGCTTTGTGGCGGGGTCTCAAGAAGGCGTTTTACTACACGGTCGAAGGGGATTGGTTCTTTTTCTTTTTTTTCTTATCCATTAAACAGCTCGGTTTGATTTTCCAAATATTTTTTGGGCAATACTTTGGTTTTTAACGGGTCGATTATCTTTAAACCCAAATTTTCAAGTTTTTTTATGTTTCCATCTCTATCAATGCTATTTGTATCCGTAGTAATAAATTCAACACACTCTTTCATTAATGCTGTTGCTAAGTGCAAGCGATCATATGGTTTGCACGTTATTTCATGTATCCAGTTTAAATCTCGCGCCATTTTAATAATGTCATGAGTCGGAAATATCGGATTTACTCCTTCTAGGCCAGATAATATTACACTATCGAATAACCGTTTAACCTCATCGGTTAATATCTTTTTATCTTCTTTGTCAGTAACATGCGTACACTCTACTGCCGTAAGAAAAGAAGTCACCACCACAATCTCATTATCCCTTGAGGCCCTTAACATTGCCTTATAATATTCTACTTCGCGCACTCGATTCTCTTTAGTCTTTATACCTTCAGCAAAAGCAACCATATCTATAAAGCAACATGAATCAATGTAGATAGTGGGCTTAGTCTTCATCGCGGATTCTTTCGATGTATTCGCGCGCAGTTAAATTGCCCGTTAAGCCAGGAGCGCATCCAAAAAATTTATTCAAATCACCTTCACGATGGCATTTGGCATATTCATTAACTCTTGGCTTAATATTTTGAATACTTAAAGCACCGACCTCGCCTGGAGAAATTGTCATATCACCTTCCACAAATACTAAATTCTCCTTATGATCGAAAAGCTCGAAAATGCTCTGGTATATCTTATTGTCATAATAACATTTAATCATAGTTCCGGTATTAATATCCCTTACTTCTATGTACGGCTTGTCACCTTCTTTGTGCCAATTCCATATTTTACCCTGTATTTCACTATGTAACTCTCTTTTCTCTTTGGGCTTGCTGGCCTCATATTCTTTTATTTTAGCAATCTCGGATTCCGCCCCTTCCTTATCAAGATCATGCCATTTGGTCGGGGCCTTGTCGCGGGGCTTTCGATAAATTCCAAGAGCCACTCGCTCTCTAAATCGAATGGGCTGGGCAATCGCCAAATACTTTTTATAGGTTTCCAAGTTAACAACCCTGCCTAAAACTTCTTTCCCCCATTTATATTCCATAATATTCTCAAGCATTAAGCAATAATCTTCGCTTTTACCATCGCTAATGTCTTGTTCTAAATCATACGCCGGAGCACTACTTCTAAATCTGGAAGCACTCCATTTTCCCTCATCCAACTTTAGACCCACATCGTCACCAACACTCTGCAAAAACTCCAATACCCTGGTAGCAGCATCAATAAAATTGACCAGGGGCACAGGGGTATTATCCTCTTTTATATATTTTACCCTAATCCTTATGGTTTCCATAACACCGTAAACCTCTATGCAATCATTGATGAGTCCCGGTACAATAACCTCTTTCCGGTGATACCCCTTAATACTATAACGGTTCTGCCGCTGTCGTCAAGCTTTCGTTTTTTGTATCGAAAATCGTATTCTTCAATATAACGCCTAAGATGTTACGGACCAGACCGGATAGTCAGCTTTCAGCCTAGCTGAATCACGAGAAGGTCGTATAGTCTCAGCTCAGGAACCAGGAAATTCAAGCCTTCCTTTTCCTGATTGAATTTCACCGGTTTTGTCCCGCCACTCTCGGTCGAGATCAGGGTGATAGACCGCACTTTTTTCCCGGCGGGAACTTTCAGCTCGACCGGTATATTCCTGATCAAATCCTGTTTGAAATTGACCAGGTGCAGTAATAACTGGTCTTTCTCTTTTTTCTGGCAGAGATTTATGACCACAGTCAGCGGGGCGAGCACTTTTATCGACAGGTTGTTCCCGGAGGCCCATTTTACTGCCTCGACCAGCTCCGGCCAGTTGACCGGCAGGTTCATCCGCACCGTGGTTCCCTCGTATGCCGGTATGACCCGGGGAACATAGACAGCCCGCCCATGTCCGAAATTACTCATTCTTGTATAAATCCCCTCAGCCCCGACCCAGGTCGAGACAGCATCCGATATGCGATAGGAATCCAGGGTTTCACGGGCCTCTTTCCTGGTGAGGCTCAGCACATCCCCGAGTCCGAACCCGGGCCTGGGCCGCCGCCATTCGTTATACAGCGCTGCAGACCCTGTGGCTACGAGCCCGCCTCCATTCCGTACGTAATTCCTGATCAATTCGACATTCCTGTCAGACATACACTCGGTATTGGCCAGCACCAGCACCTTGTATTTTGACAGGTCTTTCAGGTTATCCTCGAAAATGATGTCGAATGGGATTTTGGCTTGAATCAGGGCCTGCTCGAACCCGACAGTGCTGGCCAGGGGAGCATAGGAATTATACGCCAGGGAGGGATAGGAGCGTAAGACCGCCGCATCTGCCACTGTCTCGGTTTCCCTGTAATAATCGATATACTTGTAGAAGGTGTCTCCGGGCGGCGGCTGACCCTCGGCGAGATAAGAACCTCTGCCCGGCGCTCCCAGATAGCCTCCTCCAGGTATTTTGTGGCGGTAGGAAAAGGCCAGTTTCACGGCCCGGCCCAGGGGGGTGCCCCCGCCGCTCGTAAAAGCCACTTTGAGTGTCCGGCAGGCCTTGTATTCCCTGATCGGGGAAATCAGCACGCCGTCCGGGGTCAGCTCGGCCTCGACCCAGATTTCTCCGCCCCAGGCGTCAACACCAGTGCCATTGCACACAGCCACCGGGTCGATCCCTGTTATGGCCCGGTTCTCCCTGGAAATACCATGGATATTCACTCCGATAGCAATAGTCGGGTCGAGCTTCTTGATATAGCGGCATACATCCGCTACGGCGTCGGTTACGGACTGGCAGCGGAAATCGATCCACCGCTGCATTATCGGATCATTGACAACCTTGTCCTCGCTCCACTCCCAATAGGGAGGCAGAATGAAATCCACATTCGAGTACCCGATCATCCTTTTCAGCTCATCCGGGTTGTAGCGCGTGCGAAGGTAATCACGGAAATCATTTATCCAATTGGAGTTATGAAGGGGCTGCCAGGAAATCGGCGGGTTCTCGGCCACATTGTCCAGAAAAATATATTTCGGCTTGACAGTCTCTATACAGTACCTGAGTATTTTCTCCTTGTACCAGTCCAGATATTCCTTGTTGCGGATATCAGGGAGGTATCGCCAGTAATAATGGCCGTAAGCTATCCTCACCGGTTGGCCGTCCCTGTCCCGCAGCACCCAGTCTTTGGAGCGCGGGTCCTCCTGTAAGAATGTTTCCAGCACTACTGTTCCCCACTGGACATACACCCCGGCCACCATGCCGTACTTTCTGGCCCAGACCGCAGTTTGCGCGGCCAGATCCATTTCCTCTTTTTCAACCTGAAAACCGAAACCCTTGTAAAAATGGGTGTAAGACATTTTCTCGCCGGTCTCAGCGAGCTTTTTGATATTCTCCTCGGTGTGCGCCTTCTTCCAGCGCTCTGCGGCATCTGTGGAAGCCGTCCCCCGGCGGATCTGAAAAATCAGCGGCTCATGCCCGATAATAATAGGCAGCGGATACTCAGAGCCTGGTTCCTCCCCCTGCTCCTGCGCCCATAACTCGATGCCGGTCGACAGGGACAACAGCAGTAAGGCCGAGATAAAGGCGAACCGAGGGTACCTGGCTGACATGAAATCCATGGCGGTCCCTTTCTTTGGTTTAAGGATGAGTGCAGCGGAGCGTCTGTGTCAGGCCCTCCAGCTCAGTGTAAGAGACAGTTAAAAACGGGATTTCCATCTCAGGAAAATGTCAAGTGATTTCTGTCCGCTTTTGGTGATAGGATGAAATGTTACCGGTTAACCTGCTTTAATCAAGCTTTTTTCCGGATATGGGGTTTCCGGTGCCGCGAGCCTTATAAAATGCGAAAGCGGCGGTCCCATTTGAACTGTCGATATGTTTTGACCGGGCCGGGGACGCACACTCAAAAACCTCTCTCTTCTCCAGACTTTAAAACAGAACTTGACCAGTTGATAATATGAAAATGCAAAATATTTATGCAATGGTATTAAAGAAATTTCCTCTCCAGGCCGGATAATTTTCTAACCTTTGATTTCTCAGGCGGGGTGAGTTAGATTCTTAAATATTCATTCTGAGAGAATATCTCTTACATTTTTAACTACAAAGATACTAAGTAACTATGTTGCTTAGTGGTTAGATAAAATAAATTTCAAATATTTTTGGCTAGTTTTGATAAGGACAACTGAACATTGATTCCGGGGTCAAAACATGTCAAGTATTCTGACCGCTGGCCGCCGGGCAGGGAAAATGTGCATGATAAACGGGATTAATGCCCTTGGTGATTGACGGGCTTATAAACCTGTTACAGGAGACAGACAGATAATGAAACACAGGGATCGGGTGATAACGGCGTTAAACCATGAGAGCCCCGACAGGTGCCCGATGCAGATAAGTTTTACCCCCGAGTTTGCCGCCAGACTGAGGAAGAACATGGATTTATCCGGGCGGAAAGAGCATAATCCGCACGGCGGGGGCAACACCTATGAACTGGAAAGGGCTCTGGACCAGGATATGCTTTTGACCTCTGTCGGCTGGGCCAATTCATACTACCGCGGGACAGAAAGCTATACAGATGAATGGGGAGTGACTTTCCGCATCGCGGAATACGAGACAAAATTCGGCAAAGGCAAATACACCGAGATGCTCGGGTTCCCGCTTGACGATGATAAAGCGGTCGATAGCTATAACCCCCCTGACCCGCTCCGGCCGGAGCTTTACGAAGATGCAGAGGCGACGATAAACAATTACAAAGACGAATACTGGATTGTCGGGGTCACGGTGACCACTGTCTTTGAAACAGCCTGGGCCTTGCGCGGGCTCTCGCGGCTTTTGATGGACTTTATCGAGAATCCGGAGCTGGCCGGGCGGATACTCGACATTCCTTACCGGTACCATCTCGCTGCGGCGAAAAAATTAGTCAAGATGGGTGTCGATATGATCTGGACAGGGGATGATATGGGCACACAGACCGGGATGATTATTTCCCCGGACACCTGGAGGCATTTTTTCAAGCCCCGCATGGCCAACTTCTTTTCCGCGCTGCGAGAGATAAATCCTGAGATAAAAATCGCCTACCACTCGGATGGAAGTATCGAGCCGATTATCCCGGACCTGATCGAGATCGGCCTGGATCTGCTCAATCCCGTTCAGCCGAGGTGCATGGATCCAGCGAAAATCAAGGCCCGTTACGGGAAAAACCTGTGTTTCTGGGGTTCAATCGACGAGCAGTACACCCTGCCTTTCGGTACGCCGGAACAAGTCAAAAACGAAGTTATCACGCGCCTTAAAACGCTGGGGGAAAACGGCGGCCTGATAATCGGGCCGACTCACCATGTCCAGCTCGACACTCCGCTGGAGAATTTCCGGGCCATGCATGAGACAATTCAGAACACCGGCTATAGCTCCTTGAAAGACTGAGCTTGACAGAACCTGGCTAAATGTCGTTTGGGCGGGAACGAGAAGGGTCAGGATGGCCTGGGGGTGACCATATTTCTTCTTTGGTATTTTTGATTTATAGCTATTCCCGGGTTCGAGAATTATAACGGGGCAGAGAAGAGCCAGAGGATGCAGGTGCCAGGCGCACGGCCTGGCCGCCGCCAGGCGCCATCCTGGCCGCAAGCGTGTCCGAGGCGGTAACTGAAAATTTGGAAAAAGTCACCTGTCTGGGAAGACGGTCCGCTTCAGGAGTATCGGCGTAGATCTCAGCCGCAAATTCCCCTTCCGGCAGAAAACCGAGCGGGACCCTCAGTTCCCTTGCAGTCCAGTCTGTCATGCTCCCTACATACCATTCCTTTCCATGCTGTCTGGCAATAGTTACATAGTCCCCTGGCCTGGCATTGAGCACTATTGTTTTATCCCAGGTAGTGGGAACCGCTTTGAGGAACTCGAAGCCTGTCTGGTTCAGGTAGGCTGAAGGGTAGTCCGAGACCATCTGCAGGGGGCTCTCATAGACCACGTACATGGCAAGCTGATGGCACCGGGTTCCCATGGCTGCAGGGGCGTGAAATGAAGGTACAAACTCCTCCCTGGTCACAGTGCGGAATGCCCCTGGGGTGAAATCCATCGGGCCGGCCAGCATCCGGGTGAAAGGAATCATCAAATCGTGTTCCGGGTTGCACATCCTGCTCCACTTGCAGTATTCCAGACCGAGAACGCCCTCTCTGGTAATCAGGTTCGGGTATGTCCGCCTGATGCCGGTAGGTTTGTAAGCGCCGTGGAAATTGACAGTCAGATGGTGTTTGGCTGCTTTCTTAACCACCTTATGATAGAAGTTCACCATTTTCTGGTCGTCACGGTCCATGTAATCAATTTTAAGACCTGTAACACCCCATTTCTCGTACACCGGGAATGCTTTTTCCATCTGGTCCCGCACGAAAAACCAGGGCAGCCAGAGCCTTACGCCCACACCCTTCTCTCTTGCATACCGGAGCACTTCCCCGATATCGATCTCCGGAATTGAGGTGGTGATATCTGAATTCAAATCCTCACGGGACCCGTACCAGTCTGTTTTTTCATCGGTATCGAGATCGAAAAACTCGAGGCCGTTCTCAGAACAAAAATCAATGTAATATTTCAGCGTTTCCGTGTTCAGCCCGCCTTTGAAACCGACGTCCGTGACAACGAAATCATTCCACCAGAGAAAGGCGGATTTGCCGGTTTTTATCCAGGACAGATCCGGTATTGCGCAAGGGGCGTTCAGGTTGAGAATGATGTTCGACTGGATCAGCCCGCCCGGATTTTCGGCAATCATCAGGACCCGCCAGGGAGACGCATGAGGGGTCGATGCTTTCACTTTTACCTCCGGGCGGTCAGGCCAGGGGGAGAGTGTGCTGACAAGGGTGCCGGGCCTGCCGGGGACTGTGGTCAGGTACATCCCGGCGTAATCGGTCAGGTCCGCTTCGGTCAGGGCAGCCCACGGCCCCTCGGGAAATTCCAGCAGCAGCGGAATTCCGAAAAGAGAATCAGGGGGTAAGTTATCTAAGGGGCCTATCCGGTAATTGGCTTCGTATGAGGTGGTGAAACTCTCCAGAGGCAGCGCATAAGTCCTGGGATTGCCGTCAAATGAGAACAGCGAGTGCTCCGCAGTGATTGTAAAATCGGAAAGCCCGGCCTGCTGCGGGAACCGGTACCGGAAAGCGACCCCATCATCATAGGCTCTGAATACCAATTCGAGGTTCCGCTTGGTGGCTTTCCGCTCCTCCAGGGCGATAACTGCCTCCCGGTAGTGATCTCTCGCCGTGCTGGATTTGCCAAAATTGACAGGGTATGTCTCATCCTTGCTGTTAAAAGTGACATCCTTTAGCTGAAGGCCGTTTTTCAGCAGCCCGGTTTCGATAAACTCGATCCCCAATTCGGATTCACCAAGCAGAATTTTTCCCTTGTATGAAACACTGTAACATGGGAAACTGCTGCCATCCGCTGACTCTTTGAGCATGAAAACCACACGGATATTCCCGTCTGGCGAATCGAGTGTCGTAAGCGCATTTCGGTGCCTGGCACAGGAGAAAAACAGCGAAAATACAACGAATGAAACTGTCGCTAAGACAAGATTCGACTTTTCCATCAGCAATTGCCCTCCGGGTTTTTCTACCACAGGATGAGGTTAAGATAAACGAAAACAGCCAGGCTGACCCAGACCCAGAAAGCCGGTTTGCGGTACCATACCGCGGGGCCCTCGTGCGGGACCTTGCTCACCCCGTAGACCAGTCCGGCGAGCTTCTCTTCAGGCCTGGGAGTGGTAAAAATAGTAATTGTCACTGTGACTGTCAGGTTGACAGTGAAAGCCCAGATAGCTTGCCACATGTTCGCCGCCATTACGCTGGCATCTTTGTTCAGCGCAATGATACCCGGATCGGCCAGCCCGAGTTTCAGGCTGAGAAAAATCCCGATCGAGGTGCACATGCCGAGAAGCAGGCCCCAGAACGCCCCCTTGGCTGTGGTCCTTTTCCAGAACATCCCCAGGAGCACTGTGGCGAAAAGGGGAGCGATAAAGAAGCTGAAAAGCGCCTGCATGTAATCCATGATGCTCTGGAAATGCTTGACAATGTATGTGGTGGCGATTGAGATCAGCACTCCAAGCACAGTGCACAACCGGCCCATTTTCAAGTAATGGCTGTCCGGGGCGTTCTTGCGGATCAGGGAGCGGTAGATATCATAGGTCCAGACCGTGGAGAAAGCGCTCACATTGCCGGCCATGCCGCTCATGAAGCCGGCGATCAGAGCGATCACACCCAGGCCGAGCATCCCCGGGCCGAAGTACCTTTTCATCAGCAGCGGGAGCACTGCGTTGTAAGTCTTGCTGGCTTCCACTGCCGGGCCTTCGGGCACCAGTCTGGGCAGCACCGCGAAACCGATCAGCCCGGGCAGGATAACGATGAACGGGATGGCCATTTTGAAGAAAGAGCCGATTATCGGAGCCATCTTGGCGCTTCTCAAGTCCCGGGCGGTCATGACCCGCTGCACCACCAGGAAGTCAGTGGTCCAGTAGCCCATACCGAGCACGAAACACAGGCCGAAAACAATGCCCATCCAGTGCATGCCCATGGGATTGTCTGCGGGTGAAGCCATGGTGGACCAGATATGCAGGCGGTCGAGGACCGGGGCTCCAGGGGCGGTGTATTCCGCTGCCTTGAGGGCGACCTTGTCCACGAGCTTCTCCCAGCCGCCCACCTCGATAAGCCCCAGGATTGGAATCAGCAGGCACCCGGCCCAGATAAGAAAGAACTGCACTACCTCGTTGAATATGGCTGAGGTAAGCCCGGCCATGGTAACATAGGCGGCCACGGTCATGGCGGTTAACCACACGCTGGTATCGAAATTCCAGCCGAGGAAGTTCTCCAGAACCAGGCCCATCGCATACATGCTGATTCCGCCTGCCAGAAGGGTCATTACCACAAAGGTGATTGCAGATAGTGTCCTGACACTCTCGCCGTAGCGCAGCTCGAGATACCCCGGCACTGAATGGGTGCGGCTGATATGGTAGAAAGGCATCATGAAGATCCCCAGGAACAGGATGGCCGGGATTGCGCCGAACCAGTACCAGTGGAGAGTCAGCAGGCCGTACTGGTAAGTGGCGGATGACCAGCCCATAAGTTCCAGCGCCCCCATGTTGGCGGCGATAAAGGAAATCCCGGCGATCCAGGCGCTCTGATTCCTGCCGGCCTGGAAAAAGTCCTTTCCGCTTCTGGTCCTGCGTTTAAGGAAGAACCCAACTCCCAGGACAAACGCAAAATAGAAAATTACGATGAACAGATCCAGGGCTCGAAAGTGCATCATGGCTGGCGTCGGAATCTCCTTGATCAATTGTTAATCTGTGCCAGGCCGTCTGAATATTGCGAAATATCGATTTTGGCATTAATAATCAGGCTTTGGATAAATAAAATCAATAGGAATTTTTATTGTGACTGGGAAGACAGTTTCCGGTCTTGGGAGGTGAGAGAAATAAGTTCTTTTTATCAGGCAATTATTTTTCTCGTTTTAATGCCAATTCAGACTGCAGTGAGGGTGCCGCCATGCCGAAAATCAGAGGTTTAATGAGAATACCGGTGTTCTTGTCGCTGTTTGAGATTTCATCTTTGATCTCAGCAAACGCCGAAAGGGTTTGGGACAGGCCGGTTATAGTCCCTCTTCCTGATACCACGACAGAAGTTGCCACACCGGTTATGAGTTTGAACGGGACTTGGAAATTTTCCATGGAGCCTCCTGCAAAATTCTGGTCGAACCAGGCTGACCCGTCTTCCTGGCCGGAGATCCAGGTGCCGGGCGAAGCCCTGATGCAGGGATACAACATAAAAAAGGATCTCGAGTATGCTTACAAAAGGAAGATTAGCATTCCGCGGGATTTCAGCCGTAAGAAGATCATCCTGCGCTTCGACGGGGTTTACAGCTACGCCAGGGTCTGGGTGAACGGCCATTATATCAGGGACCACAACGGAGGGTTCACTTCATGGGATTGTGATATCACCTGGCATGTCACCCCTGGACAGACAGCCTGGATTACAGTGGGGGTCACAGACCGGTCGGATGAAATTTCATGGGGCAGCGAATACGCCAAGCATAATATCGGCGGGATCTTAAGGGATGTCACTCTTGTGGCCTTGCCGGAGGAATATGTGACAAGGTTCCAGGTGGAAACCGATCTGGATGGCTCTTATACTGACGCCGTGTTGAAAGTTACCACAGCGCTGGCTTTCAGTTCAACGAGCAGGGCATGGGTCAGGCTGAGACTCGATGATCCACACGGCAATCCCGTACCGCTCAGCCCGGACTCGATCTGCCTCACGCCGGACGACCCCGAGGCAACAGCGGCGCTGGCTCTCCCGGCGCCTTTGAAGTGGGATGCCGAGCACCCGAACCTTTACACTCTTTATGCCACTGTAGAAGCAGGCGGGGTGGTTCTGGAGACCCTGTCGAAAAAAGTCGGCTTCAGGGAAATCGAGCGGGTCGGGAACAAGCTGCTGGTCAATGGACTGGAAGTGAAGCTCCGGGGTGTGAACAGGCATGATGTCCATCCGACCAGGGGCAGGTCCCTGACCGCGGAATTGAATGAACAGGATGTCCTTCTGTTCCGGGAAGCCAATGTGAATTTCATCCGCACTTCGCACTATCCCCCGGCTGCCTCGTTCCTGGATGCGTGCGACAGGTACGGTATGTATGTCGAGGAAGAATCGGCGGTCTGCTTTGTGCAAACGCACGGCAATTTACCGACTTCAGAGCGCCCGGAATTTACTTCTAACTATCTGAACCAGTTCTCGGAGATGATCGAGCGGGACAGGAGCCATCCTTGCGTGATTATCTGGTCCCTGGGAAATGAAAGCGTGTGGGGGCTGAATTTCAAGAAAGAGTTCGATTATGTCAAAAGCGAGGACCCGGGCCGGCCGGTGATATTCAGTTATCCGGGAAATGTGCCGCCCGGGACCCGGGCCTATGATATTTACAGCGTGCACTATATCGATTTTTCGGATAACATGGGGGCGCAGTCGATCGTTCATCCCGTGCTGCATGACGAGTACGCGCATGTTGCCTGCTATAATGTCTGGGAGCTTCGAAGGGACCCGGGCGTGCGGAATTTCTGGGGCGAGAGCATCAAACGTTTCGGGATAAGATTTTTAACACGGATGGCGCGCTGGGCGCGGCTATCTGGGGCGGAGTGGACGAGGTGTTCCAGGTACCCATCCCGGATCACGAGCTTTCAGAGAGTACCAGGAGGGACGGCTTCAACAAATACGGGTACGGCCAGTGGGGGATTATCGACGGCTGGAGGCGGAAAAAACCGGAGTTCTGGCTGACCAGGAAAGCCTACTCGCCTGTAAGAATAAAGGATGCGCCCCTGACGAATCCAGGGAAAGGCAATGTCCTGAACATTCCGATAGAAAACCGTTTCGACCACACGAATTTCAACGAGCTCGATATCCGCTGGCACGCGGCAGGCGATTCCGGCAGGATCACAGATCTCGATCTCAAGCCGCACTCCCAGGGGTACCTGACTATTCCTTCGAGGGATTGGCTGGATCACGAGGTTGTCAATCTGCAGTTTTACCGGCTGGGCGGTGTGCTTGTGGATGAGTATAATCTGGCGCTTGGAATGCGCCCGAAAAAATTTCCCGGAGTGCAAGGCCCGGTCCCAGGGATCAGCAACGGCAAAAAAAGTATTGCGGTAGCAGGAGCTGATTTCCTGATCGAATTCAGCAGGGAGACAGGGCTGATCACCCGGGGAAACTTCCGGGGAGTCAACCTGATCGAAGGCGGGCCCTATCTCCATCTGACAGCAGAACGGGCCCCGGAGGACATGGGATGGAAATCCTCCGGCCCGGAGGGCTGGGCGGTAATAGACCGGTCAAAATGGTCGCTCACTGGCTTAAACTCCAGGACCGATTCATTGGAAGCGGTGATCGAAATTTCAGGACGCTATGGTGACACGGAGGTCAGCTTTGAGGTGCGTATTGACGGGGCCGGACTGATGACCACGTCCTATACTATTGACCGACCGCCCTGCTGGACCCCATCCGGAGGTTTCAGTGAAGTGGGGGTTTCCTGCTTGCTTTCCGGGAAAGTCGGCCGGTTGAGCTGGGACAGGGATGCGCTCTGGTCAGCCTACCCAGAGGACCATATCGGCAGGGGCAAAGGTGTCGCCCCCAGGCAGAGAAAGACAGGGAAAGAAGCCTATGGAGTTCCCCCGGCCTGGCCCTGGTCAGAGGACATGAAGGATTTCTATTTGAGCGGCAGGGACGATACGGGTCAGGGGGGAACCAAAGACTTTCGCAGCCTGAAAGAATATATCCGTTATGCCTCGGCTGTAATGGCCGGCACAGAGCTCAGAGTGCGGGCTGAGTCGGCTGGGAAGGACGCTGTAAGGCTCGAGGTGGAGGCTCCGAATTCGGGAGGGCGGGTTAAGCTCATTATCGACAACCAGTGGAATTACCCCGGCCTTTTGTGGGGGAACTACATGAAAAGTCCGATCATTATTTCGCCAGGGCATAAGGGCCGGGTGAGGATCAGGTTGACAGACAATGATCACTACAGCACCGCAGATTAGTGAAATTGCCCAGCCTGACTGAAAAAGGCAGGCTTCAGGAAATCGGGTTGTCGGACTCTGGCCTGAATTTTGAGTAATCTCAAACCCGGATACCTTACGAAATCAGCGCGCGGGCGGTTGACAGCCAAGAAAGATAAAAGCCGTTTCTTTTTTATTGACCCGGATTATTCATAAAACTTGGCGCTGCTCCAGACTATTGTGAACAAACGACAACCGGAAGTTTTTATAATAACCTTTTGGAATTCAGGAGCCGGGAGTCAGAATTCAGAATATTTTTGGAAATGATCACCAGAGTTTT
>DATKXY010000251.1:0-15400 GCA_035528795.1 archaeon
CGAGCTTTCAACTCAATGAATGCCGTCGAAGATCAACTTGTCGATCAACTTGCCTGTTTGGAAAAAAATCCCCAACGGGTTCACAGCATAACAGGCTGGCCTTGGATTGTTAATCTTAACTTGAACGCAAAATAGTATTAAACCTCTTTTCGGTAGTTGTAAAAGTTCTTCTCTCGGAATATTTCAATCGTAGTTACATAAAGTGAGCCGCATACGCCTAAAATTTAAAAATTGACACCTGGTAAATCATTCCTGCTTACTTGACTTTTATGAATAACCAAGGCTGAAGCATATAAACAATAATACAAATGGAAACTATTTAATGCTCCCTGTAGTAAATCTAAAAAGTACGCAGTTCCAATGAAAAAGGGCGGCCTAAAAGCCGCCCCCTGAAGCTGGTGATATCGGTCGTTTTCCAAAGCCGTCTTTTGATCCCTTACTCCTCTGCAGTAGCGGAGAGGTTGAAAGTCAAGCTGCCGATATCCGTGGTGGCAGTGATCTTGATAGCACCCGCGGCATTCGGTGTGACAGTTGTCGAGGCTAAGCCGTCACTGTCTGTCTGCACGTAAATATCCGAGAGCGAAGCCGAGCCCGCTGTAATGTCGAAAGCTACCCGGACATCGGGCACCGGGTTGCGGTACTTGTCGAAAACAAGTACTTTAAGCGCGCTCGTAAATGCTGTGCCCACTGTGCTGGTCTGGTTGTTGCCGCCGGCTGGCAGAAACTCGGCCGGATCATCGGCTTGCACCGTGATAGTGAAAGTCACCGGTGAGCCGGTGAGTGTCCCGTTCACTGCCGAGACTTTCATTTCGCCGGCCTTGGTGCTCAATGCGTTGATAGAAGCGCTTGCAAATCCATATATGTCAGTAACGCCGTATGGGTTAAGGAATGTATAAGGGCCGGGACTTTGGTCAACCACATAGGATACCGCGATTCCCTGGTTGGGGTTGTCGAATTGGTCGGATATCGCCACACTCAGTCCGCTCAGCGGTTTACCGGCTATACCGACCAGATTGGTGCCGCCGGTGGCTGCGATTTTGCTAGCTGCCTGGGGCACGCCGGTGGCAAAGAAAACGACACTGTCCTGGGACCCGTCGGCAAAGACCACCACGGCAATGACCTTATTGTTGTACAGCATTAAGTCCGGGTCGCCAATCTTGGTGCCCAGTGTCCAGCGCACGGCAGCCAAGCCGTCCTCGTCAGTGACAGCGTTAAGCCTGCCAGTGCCTGCGGGCTCGATGTTTGGCTGATCATTGAGTGTCCCATCCCCGCTCGGGCTATAGGCAGTGAACAAAACCGGGAAATTGGAGATCGGGGCGCCCAAGTTATCATCGGCAAAACCGATGCGCATGGTATCCACCACCCTGACTACCAGCGGCAGCGGGAGAAGGGTGTTCACTGCATAGCTGCTGTCCGAACCCTGCAAGTTCCCTGACATTATATACATCCGGTTAGCCGTATCCGGAGTGGGCTGGGCTTCCACATGCAGGGTAACGCTGTCCACCGTGCCATCCGCGCGGCGGATTTGGGCGACTACTTCATTGACCAGGTCCGGGCCGGGACCAAGCTTCCAGATGATCTCCGCCAGACCCTCGGCATTAGTGGTCTGGGTAATATATTCCATTGTGGGCTCTGCTCCCACAATAGCCAGGCTGCCGCCGCCCTGGGTCACGGTGAAAACCACCTGGGCTCCTGGCGTCAGGTTTCCTGCGGCATCGTACACAGCCACCACCAGGGGCAGGGGCAGGAGCGCTCCTGCCTCGCCTGTCTGTTGATCACCGGCAACAATTGCGATATTGTCCGCTCCCAGGGCCACGCTGCGCGCTGCGGCTGTTATTGTAACACTGGCCATCGAGCCGTCGGCCTTGACCACCATGGCCAGCGCCTCGTTGTCCATAACCGGACCCGGACCGAGCCGCCAGGTAAGCCTTAGTAGTCCCTGGCTGTCGGTGCTGCCGGTAAAGATTTCGGTTGCCAGGGGGTCCTCTCCCCACGAGCCGATCTTCCCGCCGCCCTTGGTAAGCATGACAGTTACCGGACTTTTAGTAATCGGATAGTCAAGAGAATCATAGACAGCCAGGATAACCGGCTGGGTCAGTAGTCCTCCCGGCAGGCCTGTCTGGCCGTTTCCGGAGACAGCAGCGATCGAATCCGGCCCGGCCACTGCCACTCCTGCCGCTTCACCTTCACAGCGGACTTCAAAAATCACCTTATGTACAGTACCCTGGTAATCGATAAAATGGGCCTGCAAACGGTTCAAGCCGGGCTGCCCCATAGTCCAGAAACCCAGGGCGAGCCCGTTATCATCTGTCGGGGTCAGGGAAATGCTGACAGAGCCGCCTCCCTGGAGCACGGTCCAGTAAACCTCCACGCCTGCGACCGGCTTGTTGTTTGAATCCAGCACCTGGGCGACTCTCGGTGTCACCAGGGGTTTGCCTGCAAAGCCCACGGTATCCTGGTCCGGGGAGGTAATGATAAGGATTGAAGTTGCGTGGACCTCTGTACCGTCACCAGTACCAGGCACAGTTCCGCCTCCGGTCGCCAGCCCTGTGGCAGTGAAAACAACAGGTGAACCCTCCAGCGGCTGGCCGGTAAGCCCCAATGCGGAGGCCTCCACTGTGTAGGCGCTGTCCGTTGTGCTTCCGAGCATCAGATAGACCGAGGTCATGCCGCTGGAGTTGGTTACAACCTCCTGCGTTTTTTCGCCGGTTCCGGCCAGGGTTCCTGAAAGGGAGGTCACCTTGAAAGAAACCTTGTAAGAGGGAACCGGGTTTCCATCCGTATCGAGAATCTGGACGCTGAAAGGCTGGGCGAGACGGGCCAAGCGAGCGCCGGTCTGGTCGTTGCCGGATAGATACTTGATCTTTTGCGGATGCGCCGAGCCCAGGGTCGGAGTGTTGTCATTGTCGCAGGCCGCTGTAAAAAGCGCCGTGAGGAAGAGAACAGCGGCGAAGATTATTTTTCCTGTGCGCAAGCTCATGGTCCCCCTCCCGGTTTTTTCGACCCATCGGGCTGGGTGGCCCCCCCCTCAGTGGGCTGAACAATTCGGGCCTGGATAATGATCACCAGTTCTTCTTCATCAGTCACATCCTTGTTGTAGCTAAAAAGTCGGCCTAAAAGCGGAATCTTGCGCATCCCGGGCACCCCGCTCTGAACCTTGGTGTCGCTCTTGACAGTCAAGCCGGCAATCACTCCGGTCTCGTTGTCATTGAGCATGAGTCTGGTGTTTGCCTCCTGGGTCTTGAAAAACACCCCATCCGGCCCGCTTTCGGCACCTGAATTTTCAGCCAGGATCTGGATCAGTATTTTGTTGTTTTCCGTGATTTGCGGTGTAACCTCGAGCTTGACCCCTGTCTCAACTAGCTGCGTAGTGGCGCGTGCTCCAGTGGCCTCGGTGCCTACAGTACCGTAATCCACCACCCTCAGGGGAGTACGCTGGCCTACAAGCACTTTGGCCGGCAGGTTGTTGAGAGTGGTGATAACAGGTCTGGCGACAGTTCTTGCTTCGTTCATATTCTCCAGGGCGTTGAGCACGGCGGCAAAGTTCACTCCATTGCGCACTGTTCCCACAGCGAGAGAAGCGTAGGGGGCCGTAACATTGGAGCCTCCACTCACCCCCGCACTAAAGCGGGTGTCGGTAAGCGGGTTGCTAATGTTGCCGCTTTTCCAGTCTATGCCGAGCTCGCGCAGCTTGCGGTTGTTGATAAAAGTGAGCTGCACGTGGATTTCCACCTGGCGGGTTTCGCGGTCGAGTTCGGCCAGAACATCGCGGATTTTATCGATGCGGTCCGGGATATCGATCACGAGCAGTGTGTTGCTGCCTTCATTGGCCTGGAGCTTACCACGCTCGCTGAGCAGGGTTTCCAGCGTGGGAGCCATTTCAACGCTTTTCTGAAAGTTCAGCCGGAAGACATGGGATACCAGGTTCTCCAATTTTTCCGTGGCCTGGATATTCTCGAGGGTATTCACAGTGAGGATACCGTCCCGTTTGCGAACAGCGAGGCCGTTGTTTTCAAGCAGCGAGTACAGGGCCTTGTCCCAGGGTTCATCGGTGATGCGGGCGGTAATAGTGCCGGAGACATTCTGGCTGGAGATGATGCTCACTCCGCTGAATTGGGAGAAAGCAAGCAGTACACTTCGAATGTCAGCCTCATGAAAATCCACACTGATCCGGCGTGCAGACTCCTGCAATTCCGGCATTTGGGCTCGCATGGAATTGAAGGTTGCCAGGAGCAGGATGGCCGCAAGGCAGGCGAATCTAACGACCCTGCCCGGGAGGCCCGTCGGACTCCTCATACTCTTCCCGGGTCTCCTGTTGCCGGCCACCGCTACCGGCTTATTTAGGAGATTTTTCATTTTTTAGCCTCCACAAGAGGTTTGAGTTCTTTGAGAATTGTAAATACCTGTCCATATTCTTTTATGACAAACTTTACGCTGGAAGGCTCTATTAGTACGACTTGGGCTGAACCAAGCATATCGCCTTCGCGCACCAGGAAGCTTTCGCCTTCAGGCAGATTCAGAATTGCGATACTCCGGCCCTCTATGCTGTAGAGCACTCCGGAGAGCTCGAGGCCGCCGATACCAGGACCCAGCTCACCGGCTCCAGCGGCTCTGCCGAATGGAAGATCGAAAGGGTCTTTCTGTTGCGTGGATGGGTAAAAGAATTGTTCGCGCTGTGATATGTAATCCTCGGCCGAGAGATTCTTTTTAAGGAGCAGTGTGCTGTCGGCCCGGGCCAGGGTGGAATCCGCTTTAGCGGCCGCAGCTGCCGAATCGACCGGGGCGCCGGCGGGCTTTTTCGTTTTCTCTTGAGCCTGAAGTGTACCGCTTAAGGCTGAAAAAACAGCCACTATCAATGTCAGGATTATGTATTTATGTGCCATACAGCACTCCTTATTTTCCTTTAACCTCTTTCTTAATCTCTTTCTGGTTTTCTATCATTAAAAAGGTGGACAATGCAAGCTTGGCGGTCAGGGTTTCGCCCGGTTCCGCTCCTGCCCGCGTGTCCCGTACCATGCTCAGACCCACAGGTTTTACTATTTGAGGAAGGCTCGCTACATCAGAAAGAAACATCGCTGTCTGATGATATCCGCCGCGCAGGGTAACAGAGTATGGCCGTTCCTGGTACAGTTCGTGCTGAATCGGGGTCTTGGGTTCAAAAAGGACGAATTTGACGCCGGTCTGATTTCCGATGCTTGTTATGCTTTCAAGGAGCTCAGGCAGGTTCTCCTTGTCAGGGAGCAGAGCCTCAGCCATGGCGAGCTGGCGTTCTCTTTTTTCCAGTTCCTGGATCAGAAGCATGGTATCCGCAGATTCTACCACCAAACGTGCAGTCTTGAGGCTCGATTCGATTTTCGCAAACTCAGCCTTTAATGTTTCCAGGCTTTCTTTCTTGGGCCCGTAGATATAAGAGAAATAGCCATAACTAGCGCCCAGTACCAGAATAATAACCAGCGCAGCTTTTTGAAATTTGGGATTGCTTGTATCTAAAGCCATTTTTCCTCGATTCCCTCTTTAAGCTTAAAGCCGAAAAGCTCCCTTACAGGCAGAGCAAGTTCACTATTGGAGCTCCATCTCTACGAAGTCTACCAGAAACACGTCCCAGATATGATAGGTCTTTCCCACCTGTAAGGTAAAACCTGAACCGAGATCGAGCATGCGGGTCTCCGGGCTGACCATCAGGATCCGGATGCTTTCCTCCACGTATTGCGGAGTAATGTCCATTACCCCGCCACCGTCCGGGTAGCTCAATGTAAACTTCGCCTCCCAGCGACCGTTCTCGTCCGTGCGTACGAAAATGTCCGGAATAACTGCCATAGTGGAACTTTCCGTGGACTTTTCGATCACTACGGTTATACCCGGCACCCCGACACGCTTGGTGCGGGAGAAAAACACATGACCGTCAATCGTAACCAGGTTGCTCGCGTTGATATTTTTCTCAACATCGCAGGAAAGTAAAATAAAGCTGGTTGCTCCGGCGATAAGGATCAGGAATAACTTCCATATTTTTTTATCAGCCATTTTAAACCTCATACGTTTTGGTTCTCGGCTAGGGTAAAATGGGAGAGCCACTCTTACTTTTTAGCGACCACCTTGGTTGAATCAACCGGTTCGTTCAGTGCGCAGGCGCACTCGACGACAAAGTAGCTCGTATTCAAATTACTGCCGTATATTTTTTCAGTCGAGCTGATCAATTTGATGTCAGTCAGTATTTTGCAATTCTCGAGGTTTTCCAACAGGCGGCTCAGCAGCAGGTTCGACATGGTTGTGCCCTCGATGCGCAATACCAATTGGGGAAAGGGCTCGACTTCAGATATGCTTTCAAGCCAGCTGTATTGGGGCATCGCGGTGCTCAACTCATCCAGGATTCTCGGCCAGAGGAAACGGTTCTGATCCACTTTCAGGATCACCTCCATCCTATTCTTGACATTCAGTGTCTGAGCTTTCAGGTTATCGATCCGCTGGTTGATCTGGCCCAGCATATTCAGCTCAACCTGCATTTTGTTGCGCTGCCCTTTGATCGTTTTTTCCTGGTACCCGAGCCAGAAAAAAGAGCCGACAATCAAGACAACTGCCAAGATCGCCGCGGCAGCCGGGAATACCATGTAGGGGTCGAACTTGAATTCCAGTTTCAGCTTCAACCCAAGGGCTGCCTTTTTCTTGGTCGGTTTGACTTTCTTGAGCTTTTTCCGCTTTTCCGGCGGGAGTAGATTTATCTTTAGCATGGCAGGTTCTTGTAAGCCCTTTAATTATCGAGGTTGCCCGGTACTGGTTATTCCGGGAGACGCAAGCCGAGACCGATAGCCAGCATCAGGGTCGGGGCCACTTTTTCCACCGGCTCGACCTTGAAAAGGCTGGAGTTAAAAGAAACTTTCGTCAGCGGGTTCGCAATCAGGGTAGGAATGCCTACCTTTTCCTCGAAATGGCGATCCATTTTCGGGATACTGGTGCACCCTCCGCTAAGGTATATCTTTTCTATATTGCCGCTCTCCTCGGTACTTTCCAGGAAAGCCGCCGCCCGGTTGACCCCAATAGCCACATCATCGAGCAATGAACCGAGAAATGGCGTTATATCCGGGGCCGGGTTTTGGCTTTCCTCTTCCTCGGGGGTGCCCAGCAGCGCCATGTAAGCTTCGTCCTCGGATATACCGAGCTGTCCCTGGATTGTTGTCAACAGGTTTTGACCCCCGACAGGAAGGTTGCGTGTCAGCAGCGAAAGGCCTTTTTTCACCAGACCCAGATGTGTGCTCTCATTGCCGAAATGTACAATGCAGTAACAGTTGTCCTCCGGGGCCTCGTAGTTGGTTTCAAGAGCATTGGTCAGAGCGAATGTATCTACATCCATCAATACCACCTCGCAGCCTGCCTCCTCGAAAAGGGCAAGCTTCTCATCAATCAGATCCCTCTTGGATGCCACCAGCAGTACATTCATTTGAGGGGCGTCGCTTTCCGGATCGAGCACCTGGAAGTCAAAGCTTATTTCATTCAGGGGAAAAGGAACATGCTGTTCGGCCTCCCAGTTGATCACTTTTTGTAACTCACTAAGGTTCATCCGGTCGATCTGGATGGTTTTGATAATCACATCCGCTCCGCTTAAAGCCACATTTATCTGACGGCTGACAACCTGGCAGGTGTCAAAAAGCACCCCGATCGCCTCTACAACCGCGGCCCGTTCCACCACATGCCCCTCTTTGATCGCACCGGGAACCAGTTCAGTGATCCCATAATTGACAAGGGTGGGAGATTTGCCGGAATGGTCTATCTCAGCGATCTTGATCGAATAGCTGCCCAGGTCCAGACCAACCACGGTGGAAGCGCCGCGTTTTTTAAAAATCATCGCTTCTCCTTCAATAATAAAGGCTTTCGCCCATTTTAGGGAAAGTATACCATAGGCTTTTTTTTTTGTCAAGCTGGCATGGGATTATTAAACCAACGGTTTATTCTTTTAGTCGGGAAAAACCTTTTAACTTGATGAAGAATATACGGTTATATCAATATGAGGTTCGTATTTAAAATGAAAAAAAGTATGCCCCAATAGAACTTTTCGTGAAGCGGACAACATTTTTTTTAAAATTAGCCGGCTTTACTCATCTGTTATTCTAAATCACAAATTTTAAGACTTCTAACCCGGAGTATTCATAAAAATATGTTTTCTCGCGACAAAACTCTTAAACAAGCCGAGATACGCAGCTAGGTTTAAAAATGAATATATCCTGTAGGGGCGGGTCTCAGACCCGTCCCTACGAGGCCGGTGTAAATTTATGAATTATTCAGGCTAATACTGATTTGACTAAAGAAATGGGGCCATTTAAAAATCGGGAGCAGATTGTTTAATCCCCCCTGTATCCTTTTGCCAAGGAGCAGGATCATTTCCCCCCTGCCATGTGCGTTGTCAAGGGAGAAGGGGAAAAGATGAGTCGAAAATAACCGGTCAGAAAGTAAAAAAGCGGAACCGAAATTCCGCCTGCCGGAAAAGTCATTGTTTGCCAGAAAGCTCAGGAGAGGAAAGACTCGATAGCTTTGTTGCGGTTAGCTTGCCTGAGCTGCTTGATCGCTTTTTCTTTGATCTGGCGTACGCGCTCCCGGGTTACCCCGAAAATTTCACCGATTTCCTCGAGAGTCATCGGTTCGGTATTATCCAGGCCGTAATAGAACCGCAGAATTCTGGCCTCACGCTCCTTGATCGTGCTTAACATCTCCTCGATAGCCTCGGTCAAATCCTTCTTGAAAACGCCCTCTATCGGTCCGGGAGTCTTGTCATCCGGGATCGAATTCAGGAGAATTATATCATCCTGAGGGTTGGAACTCGAATCCAGCGAGTACTGAGGCTGATACAAGGGCATTACATCCTCGATATCGTCCACTGCCACATCGATCCCCTGCATTATCTCCTGGGTGGTCGGGTCGCGGCCCAGCTCCTGAGCCAGGTTGTTGAGCATTTTTTCCATTTTGAACATGGCGCTGGCTTTGTTCAGCGGGATGCGCACGATGCGGCTCTGCTCGCTCAGGTACTGGATAATGGCCTGTTTGATCCACCAGACTGCATAGGTGATAAACCTCACCCCTTTGGTCTCATCAAACTTATGGGCCGCACGGATAAGGCCGATGTTTCCCTCGTTGATCAAATCCGCCAGCGAAACGCCCAGATTCTGATACTTTTTAGCGATCGAGACCACGAAACGCAGGTTACAAAGCACCATTTTCTCGATAGCATTCGGATGGCCTTTTTTGTAAGCTTTTGCCAGACTTACTTCCTCATCCGGAGTCAGCAAAGGGTAATGGCTTATCTCTTTGAGATAGAGGGAGATCGAGTCCTCATCGAACCGGGCGTTCTTTATGGGCAGCCTGAACTTGCCTTTCTGTTTTTTAGCCTTCTTAACCAGATATCCCCCTTTAACGTACTCGTATTAATTCTCGATTCAAATCCACTGGCAAACTAGAGTAACCCTGAAAATATCTTTGGTTCCCTGCAGGGGCCGAGAAAAATGGGATTAACGATGAAACATGCCGAACTGCCTGAGTATGTCTGCACCCCGCACCAAAGGGATATCGCCTGGGCAGTTTGTGCACTGACGGAGATCCTCCCGAAACAAAGCGAAGATTATTTTGCAGTTGGTACAGGCGAAAAGCTGTGTATCCTCTTCCGGCACGTAATCCTGGTTTTCCTCAATTGATCTGATCTTCTCTGCCAGGTATTGCAAGGAACTGAACTCAAGAGTCTCCAATGCCGCTTTGTTGAGCCTCCCCGATATTTCATCTTCCATTTGCTGCCGCCGCTTTTCCATCTTGGCCTGGATGTCTTCTTGATCCGCTGTCTGGTCGGGCTGAGCGGCTTGCTTTTGCTCATCAGCGGACTGCTCTGCACCCTTTTCGGCAGTCCCGGCTTGGCTCACTGGAGCCTTTGAGGTTTCTGCCTCTTTTTTCTCTGCGCTGCTAAGATTTGAATCGGCACGAGGTTGTTGAACTTCAGGCCTGGTTGTTCGAGAGGCGGGTGACTTTTCAGGTGCAGATACAGCGGAAACCTCTTGTTCCGGAGGCTTGATCAGTATGCTCTCACCGCAGTTTCTGCACTTGGCACGCTTGGGTCTGTCGGTTACCAGACCATCTTTTATCATGTAGCGCGCCCCGCATTTCGGGCAGTGGATGATCATGGCTACCTCTTTGTTCAATTAATGAACTCACCGGCCGGATGGTTGTCTCGCTCAAACTTCATCTTCCGTAGGAAGAGACTCAAAACCCAAACAAAGCATCACGTTCACTTTCGGAGTAGTCTGTTTGCACGAGCGAATACAGTTTCTGCAGGTTTGGTTTATCTTCTCGTGAGCTGAATACCCGCATAGAGGAGACATTTGCTGGAAGTCTGGCCGCACGTTTTTTTCGTTTTTAGGGCAGAGAGACAGAATGAACTTATCGCCTATCTGCTTGCAGTTTTGCTCGCACTCGGAGCAAATCTCGTTAATTTCAGCCTCAGCGGATTTTTCCTCCTGATCAGTATCCTGCTTATCTTCTAGAACTACTCCAGCGTCCTCCTCCTCGCCCTGTCTTTCGATATCGCGCTTCAGTTCCGGTGAACCTGGAGCTGTATTCCCATAGAGCCGGTTCAATTTATCCCACAGGCTCAACTGGTCATTGGCCAATTGATCGTCCATGAACTTTATCCCACCTTTGTGGCTTACCCGGTTGTATTAAGCTTGAACAGAGTAAAACCTCTTTTCAAGCGATCTTGTAAAAAGTAGAATCTCCGGCGGGAACCCTTTATTTGAAAAGGTAACGTTTGTAGTGTCAAAATGTTTCACTCGCTTAGAAGAAGGGGTATACTCCCTTTTGGCGCCCTGGAGGACTCGGAACCGCTTTCCTTTACTTGTCCGACTTTTATTTTGGGCTTTCCTCGGCGGAATCGCTCTCAACTATGGCATCTTTGAGCTTAGAGAGATCTTGCTCGCTTATCTGAGAGGCGAGGATATTTTCCTGCTGAATCTTTTCGTATATCTCCTGGCGGTGAACAGCTATTTCCCGCGGCGCCATCACTCCCAGCTTTACCTGCTTTCCTTGAATCTCAACCACTGTTACTCTGATATCATCACCGATGGCAACTGATTCGCCCTGCTTTCTGGTGAGGATTAGCATCCCTGCACTCCTTTTAGTTGATTAAGGGCTGAGGAGCAGTCCAACCAAGCGGCCTGTTAAAAGATCCGGTGTTACACACTAATCGATTATTTAAAAAAAGTAAAGAGTTTAATGGATTTCAAACCAAATATTCCCGGATTTTTTAAGCGGAAGAATAAAAGCGCTCTCCATAGTATCAGCCTGGCTTGGGGGCCGCGGACTGGCAAGGCGGTCCCCTCAGAGAAGCTTGAGCTGACGGTCGGATGGTTTGTGGCGCACTGCCTCCTCTTGCTTGAGCAGCCGGGCGGGGATATCCTGCAAAAAAGGCGACCAGGAGCTTTTGACCGGCTTGCCCCGTACCATGCGATTTGCGGCGCTGGTTAAGTAAAGCCTTTCCGAGGCTCTGGTGAGAGCCACATAGAACAGCCTTCGTTCTTCCTGGAGATCGGTTTCCCGGTAGGTGAAAGGGATAAGGCCTTCCTCCGCCCCGGTGATAAAAACCACCTTGAACTCGAGGCCCTTGGATGCGTGCATGGTCATCAATGTCACTGCCTCGGAGGCGGCCCGCGGGAACTTTTGTCCTGCCCGCTCAATGTCACCGTGGGCCTGCACTGTCAGGCGGTTTAGAAACTCAGTGAGGTCATCGAACTGCTCCGCGGTCCGCAGGAGCGCTGAAACATGCTCCGCACTGCCCCCGGGATCAGGGATAAACTCTTCGACCAGCGCCCCGAGAAGACCGGCAGGAGTCTGCCCGGTTCGCCGACGGTATTTTTCGTATGCCAGCAGGAATTCGGCCGCGCGTTTACTCTCACGGCTCAACGGCACTTCCCGGCTCAGCCGGAACTTGAGCTCACTTAACAGAGCCCGGCCCGAGCGGTCTGCTGCTTCTTTCAAGGAGGTGAAATACTGATCCTCCGGTTTTAATCCGGCAAGGCGCAGCGCCCCTGTAAAGCGCAGGTCATCTTGGGGATTCACAGCCAGCCGGATGAAGGAGACAAGCTGGCGGACAGCCGGATCCTTAAGGAAAGATTTACTGCCCCGCAGCCGGTAGGGTATGCCTTCAGTGATAAACGCCTCCTCGAGCCCTTCACACAATCCGCCAGTCCGGGTGATCACCGCGCAGTCGGCAAAGCTGTAAAAGCTTTCCAGATCATCGTCTTCATTCTGCCGGGGACGACGCCCGCCGCCGGCTGAGAGCATCTCTATCCCCCCTACCAGGCGGCCTATTTCGTGCACCACGGCGATTCCCTCGCTCAGCTCACTGGGGCAGCGGAGGAGCCTGATCAGAGGCCCTCCGGGAACCAGCGGCCGAGGCACGGCTCCGGGAACCGGGCTTTTTCCGATCAGCGAACCCGAGGCCTCTGTAATCACTTGACGGCAGCGGTACCCGAGTTCGAGAGTGACCAGCCGGAGGCCGGGGTAGTCGCTTTTCAGGCGCTCGAATATCCGGTGATCCGAGCCCCGGAAACCGTAGATCGACTGGTTGGGGTCCCCGATCACAAAAAGCCCTTCCGCCGGGCTTCCGGCCAGGAGCTTGACCAGTTCGTACTGGGCCGGATTAACATCCTGGAACTCGTCCACCAGAACATAGGGGTAATGTTCCCTGAGGGTCTGAAGCCTTTCGGGGTCCTCTGCCAGGATTTCAAGGACATGCAGGATCAGATCGTCATAATCGCAGGCTTTCATCCTGTGGCACATGTCACGGTAAGCCGTAAAGGCGCGTCTGATATCTTCCGGGCCGTGGTAATTTTCAGGAGAGATTGCCTCGGCCTTGGCCCTGCTGATCGCCTCAGCGATTTGCCTGAGCCGTGAAACCGGCTCCCGCAAACCGACAGCCTCGCGCAGGATGCTCAAACTCTCTGCTTCATCGACCACCACCACGGGGGCGCCTTTGATTTCTGTCAACAGCCGCAGGCAGAAACTGTGGAAGGTGGAGACATGGACTGCCCCGCTATCCTCATCGCCGGTCCCGAGCAGCTTGAACAGTCGCTCTTTCATTTCGCGGGCGGCCTTATTTGTGAAAGTGACCGCGAGTATGTTTGAAGGCGGCACTCCGGCCTGGCGCACGAGATAAACCGCCCGGCTGGTCAGGCAGTGCGTCTTGCCGGTTCCGGGGCCGGCAATCACAGCCAGCGGACCTTTTTCCGCAGTTACCGCTTCGAGCTGGCGCTCGTTGAGCTCCGGAAATTTTTTATCCGTCACCGGGAGAAGGGCCTCGCCGGGCTTTTCGGTTTCTACCGAAGAAAGAACCCCTGTCGCGCTTTTTGTCGCCGCGTCTTGCGCCTGGGGGGAGGCTTTACTTTCGCCCTTTTCAGGCTGTGTTTTTTTCTCGGGTTCGAGTCTGTCAAAGAAAAACATCTGCCCACCGGAGGTTTCTCTTTCACCGGGTTCAAAGATACACACCGTGCCGTATTCGCCGTCATAGCCAGGGGCGATCCGCACCCTGCCCTCGCGGTTGCGGCGGATAGCCTCAGCAGCCAGAGCACCTGCTGCACGGCTAACTTCCTCGAGCGGAGCCTCTCTCAGCACGAAAAGCTCTGGGCCGACTTCCCGTAAGAGAATCTCGAGGCTGTGCGTTACTCCCTTGGTGGCCGGCCCGGTTCCGTATGATTCAGCAAGCACTTCACGCAGCGGGATGAGATGTTCGAAATGGCGGGCCGTCTCGGGTCTTGTTCCCAGCGGGCGGTCAGCAAGCTGTACTACGCGGTTCAGAACGCCCCGGGTGACCTTTCCTCCGCAGACCGGGCATCTGCCGTCAAGCCTGGCGGTCTCTTCCGGGGTCAGCCGTACTTTGCAGGCCCGGTGGCCGTCGTAATGATACTTGCCCTCCTCGGGATAAAATTCCAGCGTGCCTTGAAAGCGGGATCCGTTCCTTTCTTTCAGAGCCCCGGTCAGGCCGTGGTAGCTCAGCTCCGTATCGAAAAGGTTGGCTTCGCGACCCAGCTTGTCCGGTGAATGGGCGTCCGAGTTGGAAACAAGCCTGAAGTTGTCGAGAGCGGAGAGGCGCCAGTTCATCGGGGGGTCAGAAGAAAGCCCCGTCTCCACCGCATAAATTTTTTCTGTCAGTTCTCCGTAACAGTCTTCAATCCGGTCAAATCCGCTTTTCGAGCCGAAAACCGAAAAATGGGGAGTCCAGATGTGGGCCGGGATAAAGCAGGCTTCCGGGCAGGCTTCAAGACAGATTTCCAGAAGATTCCGGCTGTCAAGACCCAGTATGGGCCGCCCGTCAGACCTGATATTGCCGATTCTTTCGAGGCTCTCACTCAAACGCCGGGCGCTTTCCATGTCCGGCATCAACACCAGATTGTGCACTTTCCTCGCTTTGCCCAGCTTCTTGTAAATCGAGCTTATTTCGCCCGAGAGCAGGAAACGAACCTTTGTGTTCCGAACCGTGCCTGGCAGTCTCTGGCGCACGCTTTTTTCAATCCCGGGCCGCAGGCAAAAGAGACCGGAGCCTTCCTCCTCCACAAGCTTCTCCTCGAGCTCTCTCCGCCACCCGGGATGGGTCAAATCCCCGGTGCCGACAAGGTTAATCCCTTTGAGAGCCGCAGCCTCGAAAAGATGCTCGGGATCTGAGTTCTTGCTGGTGGCGATCGAATAATGGGAGTGAAGATGAAGGTCGGCTATGTATTGCATATTTTTTTCCAAAAGTGCGGAAACTAAGTTATCTCTAAGATAATCTGCTTATCTTTCCTGTCAAAATAATAATTTGGTGTACGCTCAAAAGACAGAAGTCAGGAGACAGGAGACAGGAGACAGGAGACAGAATACAGAATACTATTTCAGGCTTATTCGAATCCCGGCAGAATTCAGAGTTCCGGATTCCATAATAAATTTGTGATTTGTTTGACAAAAAAGGCCTGTCGCTCCTAATTTAGATTCTTACAAATTCACTCTAAGAGAATATCTCTTACATTTTTAACCACAAAGACACATAGTTACTTAGTGGTTAGATAAAATAAATTTCAAATATTTTTGGCTGGAATTTAGTTCTCCCCTTTTAACCACCTCTCTTCCGGAAAGGATAAAATGTAAAAATGAGTAACGAGCGCGCTGGAATGTTGAAAAAGATCGGATTGATGCTCAGTGCTGTGGGGCCGGGGCTTTTCCTTATCGGCTATAATATCGGTACCGGAAGTATTACCACCATGGCCGCAGCGGGAAGCCGCTACGGTATGCAATTGTTCTGGGCCCTGTTTCTTTCCTGTCTTTTCACCTTTGTAATGCTGGTGGCCTACGGAACCTACACCACTGTGACCGGCGAGACGGCAATGGCCGCTTATAAAAAGCGCCT
>DATKXY010000252.1:0-7086 GCA_035528795.1 archaeon
CTCTTCCACGGCTTCCGGTAGCTCCCCGGCCTCTTCCTCAGCTACAGGGAGTTCCTCGTGTTCCTCCGCTGCCTCAGGCGCCTCTTCCAGCTCTTCCACGGCTTCCGGTAGCTCCCCGGCCTCTTCCTCAGCTACCGGCGCTGTTTCAAGCTCTTCTCCCAGAGTGAATGCTGCACTCTCACCCGCAGCCTCTTCAGCCTCCACACCAACAGCCTCACCCAGAATCTGGTCTATTTCCTCAGGGCTCTGGGTTTGACCCGGACTGTATTCGAAAGACTTCGATTCAGGTATAAAGCTCTCTTCAATCGCTGGTCCGACACTCTCGACACTGTCGAACAGGGAATCAATCTCTTCCTGGCTGGCTACAGCTTCCACTGCCTCGGCCTTTTCTTCAGGCTCCTCTTCCTCTTTTTCAACCAGAGTTTCTTCCTCGACCCGGCTCTCTTCAGCTACCTGATCTGTCAGCTTCCGGTGCTCTTCACTTTCGAGAAAGGCAGCGCCTGTATCAGCGGCTGGTTCTTCACCTGCGATCCCGGGCGGCTCGGTTTCGGAATATTTATTGATCAGCTCGTTCAGGCGCTCCTCGACTGTCCGCAGCAAGCCCTGAGCCGCTTTGACCTGCCGGGCGGCGGTATCCCGATCCTGCAAGGCATTCATTATATCATAGGCCCTGTTCTGCGTGTTCTGAAGCAACTGCTCCATTTTTTGCGGAACCTCGTCATCCACCCTTTCCGATAGGAAGTTGTCCACGATCTCTTTAATTTTCATGCCCTTATTGCGCGCTTTTTTATCCTCGAACACCTTGCTCAAACTTTTCCGGGCGTTCGGCAGCTTGAGCAGCTCTTCTATGTTTGAAGTTATCTCTGAGATGGCCTCGCGCTCGGCAGCAAGACGCTTGCTCACTACCTGGAAATCACTGCTGATTTCTTCCAGCCCGGAGAGCATTTCTTCGATTTTCCCAAGCACCTCTTGGGCGGTCCCTTCAGGCGCACCGATCACCTTGTCCAATTGCTGGTCCGCTGACGGCATCTCGGCGGATCTTTCCTGGATAGCCTCGTTCATCTCGATCAACCTTGACGCCATTTCCTTGACAAAAAGGGACAGGTCTTCCAGAAAAGGAACGAACCTCTCGCCGATAGAGAATAATTCCTTCAATTCCTCGACTTTCTGCAAAATGCCTTGTATGTCTTTTTCCTGCATGAGATGGCTCCTCAAGAAATCGGCCGCGCCGCGCGGACGGCTGGTGCCGGATTGGTTACGGTCGGGTTAAAATAACAATTTAAAAGTGTGCTGAAAAAACACTTTCAGATGATCGAACGTGTCGGGATCGCAGGGGCGGTTCGCGAACCGCCCCTGCGACTTATTGATAAACAAAAAGTTAACAATATCTGTCAGGCGTCTTTTATATTTCTCCAAAGGAGATGATCAGTAATCAACACACTTCTAATCAGTGGCAACTGTTTATCCGCTTACTATATATTTTTCGGACGGTTTGCCGGTAGTATTTAGCTAAACTGAAATAAATCGAACAATTAAACCTGTACGAATTCCTTAAATATTATTTCTTTCAGTAAAATGAAAGGTCTCCGGCCAGGGCCTGCCGCAAGAGAACAAAACCTGCGATCGCCGCTGTTTCAAACCGCAAGTCTGCATCTCCCAAATGGATGCATAGCAGAGAAGATCCCTGGATAAGGCTTTCCTCACGAGGGCTGAATCCGCCCTCCGGCCCTACCACCAGCAAGTGCTCTTTCCCTGGGTCGATTGGCCTGGGAGACTCGGATTTTTTACCCTCCCTGTTTTTCCTGCAGAAAACGAGCCTGAGCCTGCCGCAATCAGCCAAAGCTAAAATTTGAGCAAAAGTCAGGGGCTCATCGATCCGGGTTAAAAAAAGCGTGCGAGACTGTTTAAGCGCACTCCGGCATATCAGGCGCAACTTTTCAATCTGTTTTTGCGCAGCTCCGGCAAATGAGACATAATCGGTCCACAGGGGCACGATCCTGTGGCATCCAAGCTCGGCGAGTTTCTCGACCGCAATGCGCATTCTTTCTTTACGGCCCAGGGCCAGGGCGACACTGATCAACACAGGGCCTTGCTCAATTCGCTCAGCCGATAAAATCCTGCCCTCGAGGCCCGGACTATCAATTCTTTCGAGAACTACACCGAATTTTCCCCCACAACCGTCGAGCACCTCAACTAGCGAGCCTGCCTTGAGGCGCAGCACATTTTTTATATGGTGTTCTTCCTCGGCAGGAAAGAGAACTCTCTCAGTTGAAATGTTCGCCGGGGGCACATAAAATGCGCTGGTTTCACACTCCTTGGCTATGTTCTCAGTGCTCCGGCGTCCCAATTGCCGCTCCTTCAATTCTCCTTGTGCAGACCGGACGCTTGATATTCTGCGCTGAAACGCCGAATAAACTACCCTGCAGCAAGCTGCGAGGTATCACAAGGTTAAATCTGATCTATCTTATCCCCACCCGCAACGGGCACGGCATGCCGTGCCCCTACGCCTGGCATCAGCAGCAGGCTGCCCCGAAGCAGAGCTTCGAGGAATTCTTTGCGGTTAAATTCGCCAGCTTCCCGAGCCAGGGTTTCCACATAAAATATTCAAGCACCGAAAGCTTCTCTCATCCGTTTCCAGAAACCTCTGCCTGCCGAGGGAGGGCTCTGGCTTTCCACCTGGCTGAGTTCAGTAAAAAGTTCGTGCTCTCTTGATGAGAGTCTGGTCGGGGTCCAGACAGTGACCCTGATAAGCTGGTCTCCCTGTCCAGGCGCGTTCAGGTGTGGTATACCCTTGCCGCGCATGCGCAGAATTTTTCCGGTCTGAGTGCCATGCGGTATGGTAACGCGCGCCCTGCCATCCAATGTGGGGACCTCGATATCAGCCCCTAGCGCGGCCTGGCTGAATGAGATCGGTAAATCAAACAGGATATCGTCACCGTGGCGCTCGAAAAAGTCGTCCTCTTTGACCTCGATCAGCACTATCAGGTCCCCGGACGGCGCTCCCCGGAATCCTGCATTGCCCTGGCCGCGCAAGGTGAGGTAGTTGCCGGTGCTTACCCCTGCAGGAATTTTGACCTTGATTTTTCTTTCTTTTTTAACCCTTCCTTCACCCGAACAGGCAGGGCAGAAATCCTGTATCACCTCGCCGGTCCCGCCGCAATTCGAGCAGGATGTAACACTGACAAATTGTCCGAAAATCGAGCGCTGCACGTTTCGCACCTGGCCGGTGCCTTTACACGCCGGGCAGGTGGAAGTCCTGCCGCTTTTTGATCCCCTTCCCGAGCAATCATGGCAGGTCTGATACATATTTATTTTGAGGGTTTTTTCTACCCCCCGGGCGACCTCCTGAAGGGTAAGCTGAAGACGGACCTGAAGGTCTTGCCCTCTTCCAGAGCGTTTCCGGGTGCGGGCGCCGGCTGCCTCGCCGAAAAGGTCATCGAAGCCGAAACCGCCGAAATCCCGCATGAATGCATTAAGAGCATCATTCAAGTCGAAACTGAAACCGCCGTAAGCTCCGCCGCCCGCGCCGGCAAAAGCGCTCACATGGCCATAGCGGTCATATTTATCACGTTTTTCCTTGTCGTGTAAAACCTCGTAAGCTTCTGAAACTTCCTTGAATTTTTCCTCGGCTTCCTTGTTTCCAGGATTTTTGTCCGGATGATACTTGACTGCGAGTTTTCTGTACGCTTTCTTGATTTCCTCTTCCGAAGCCTCTCGATTTACTCCCAGAACTTCATAATAGTCTCGTTTTGCCATATTCGGTCTCTAAACCTCCGACTTCTGATCTGGTTTTGCGTTCTCATTACTGATCTAATATTTCAGATAGCAGACGGCTTGTATATTCCACAACAGAAATGATCCTGCTGTAACTCATACGCGTGGGGCCGATCACTCCGATAGTACCCCGCATTTTGCCTATCCGGTAAGTATCGGTGACCAGGGTAAATGCTGCAAGCTCGGAGAGCTTGTTCTCGGCGCCGATTGTAATATGCAGCCCATCTTTCGATGCCCGATGTTTCATTAACTCAAGCAAAAGGTGTTTTCTGTCAGTCAAAGTAATCAGGGAACGCAAATTCCCCTGGTCATTGAACTCGGGCTGCCCGGCCAATCTGGATGTCTCTCCGAAAACGAGTTCCGAATCGCTTTCCTCCAGCTCGAAAATAGTGTCGGCAGTTTGCACGAAGATATTTAACGGGTCAGTTTTATCTTCCACAGCATCCTGGAGTCTGAACCGCGCCGTGCGGCGAATCTCGCTTAAAGTCAAGCCGGCCAACCGCTCTTTGAGCATGAAAGACAATTTTTCCAGCCGGGCATCGTCCACGTAGCTGTCCAGCTCGATGAAAATCGTTTTCACCAGGCCCCGCTGAATGGCCAGCACAAGCATGATACGGTCGGAACTCACCCTGATCAAATCTACGCCCTCGAGCACTCCCTCATCGACCAGGGGCACTATTCCAAAACCCAGCTCATGCGTGATTACGCTCAGAGCGTCCGTCGCCCGCCGTAATACTTTTTCGACTACCGGGTCCCCCGGGATCAGTTTAAGGGCTCTTAACACGGATTTCGGAGTGCTGCGGTGTCGGCGTGTGACATTATCGACATGGATGCGGTATGCTTTGTCAGTGGGTATCCGCCCTGCGCTCGGATGAGGCTGATAGAGGTATCCCTTTTCTTCCAGGTCGCTCATCGTATTGCGGATAGTCGCCGGGCTTAAGCCAAGGCCCAGGCTGCGGGCCAGCGTGCGCGACCCGACCGGGCTGGCGGTGGCGATATAATTACTGATCACCGCTTCTAAAATGCCGCTTTCTCTTTCGGTAAGATCTTCCTGGCTCTCTTTGGGCCTTTTAGCGCTCATCATTGTTAAGATTAAATTATATATTGAAGGTTTTTATATCATTTTACGATAATAAATTATATCAACTTACTATGATAATTTTATTTTTTTTTGTCAAGCTGAAACTCCCGGGGGTGAACTCAAAAGCTCAACTATCGAGTCATAAAGCAGGAATCCTTTATCGCTCAAGGCCAGGCGTCCTGCCAAAGTTGAGTGTAAAAGGCCCTCCCGGCTCAGCGCCTGAATAGTTTCGCCTGTTTGCACACCCAGGAAGCGCTCGACCAGCTCTGGTTCTATGCCCTCGGCCAGCCTCAAACCAAGCATCACCTCCTCTGCCAAAATCTCATCCGGACTTAACTCTTCCTTTAGTCGCAGCGGCTCCCCAGGCAATCCCGGTGCTTTAAGATAAATCTCAAGGTCTTCCCTGTTCCAGATTCTCACATCAGGAGGCCAAAATGAATGCGCAGCCGGGCCGCAGCCCAAGTAGGCCGTCCCGCGCCTCCAGTAAGCGAGATTGTGGCGGCAGAGCCTCTGAGAGCCTCCAGCCCAGCTCGATATTTCGTAATGCAGCCAGCCGCAGCTTTCAAGCAAAGAGCAGGCTGCCAGATACTGAGAGCAATAAAGATCCTCTCCCAGGGGCTCGTATTTTTTCCGGCCGAAGCCCCGGCTGCCCTGATCGCAATGGTAACCGTAGATAGAAAGATGGTCTGCGCCTAAGCCGAGAGCTGTCTCGATAGAACCGGCAACTGAAACCTCACTGCTTCCCGGCCCGCCAAAAATAAGGTCGGCTGACACGCTTTCAAAGCCGGCCTTGCGGGCGAACTGAACCGCCTTGCGGCTCTGGTCTGCTGAATGCGAGCGGCCGAGTGACCTGAGAGTGAGTCTGTCGAAGCTCTGGCAGCCGACTGACATCCTGGTAACCCCGGCCTGCCTGTAAGTGACGGCGCGCTCGAAATCCAGATCTTCCGGGTTGCACTCGAGACTTATTTCCGCCTCCCGAGCCACTGTCCAGAGGCTGTCCACCTTCGAGATCAGTCTTCCCACATCCTGTGGAGCAAGAAGGGAAGGGGTCCCGCCTCCGAAATAGATTGTCTCCACAACGCTCAGAGAGCCGAAAGGACCAGCCCCTGCCGACTCAAGCTCGAGTTCTGCCGCCTTGAGATATTCCGAGACGAGTCCGGGCTCTGCCTGAACAGAATAGAAATCACAGTAAGGACATTTAGCTTTGCGGCAAAAGGGCACATGAATATAGATTCCGAAACCCGAGGCAGCCACCTCCTTTCTCAGCCCATGCTGTAGAGCTTGCCCGGATGTTCGCGCACCAGTTGTTTCATCCTGAGCTGCAACAGGATAGATAAAAGACGGGAGATCTCCATGTTGAGCTTTTCAGCTATCTCATCCACATGCAGCGGCTCGCGACTTAAACTTTCAAACACCAGGCGCTCATCCTGGCTTAGGGTAAAAGCAGGTTTTTCATCCTCCAACTGGGAACCTCCATGGCTTGCTCCAGTAACCAGCTCACCGAATTCATCTAAAATATCCTTGAGCGAGCCGACCAGCTTGGCCCCATCCTGAATCAGCCGGTTGGTGCCCCGGCTCAAGTTCCGGTTTGTATCTCCCGGTACGGCGAAAACTTCCCGGTTCTGCTCGAGCGAGTAGGCTGCAGTGATGAGCGCCCCGCTTTTCAGGTCAGCCTCAACCACCAGCACCCCCCGGGAGAGGCCGCTGATCAGCCGGTTGCGGCGCGGGAAGTTGCGCGCTTCAGGGGGCGTGCCCATCAGATACTCGCTGATCAATGCCCCGCGCTCGAGGATTCTTTCGGCAAGCCCGGCATTTTCAGGGGGATAGACTATGTCTGCGCCGCTGCCGAGCACAGCCGCTGTTGCACCGCCAGCATCGAGAGCGGCTTCATGCGCTGTAGAATCGATCCCCCGGGCCAGGCCGCTTATGATCGTGAACCCGACTCCGGCCAGGCCGGCGGCCAGGTACCGCGCCCTTTCGCGGCCGTAGAAGCTGGGTCCCCGGGTGCCGACTATCGCGATACAGGGCAGATTCAAGAATTCCACCCTGCCGCGGACAAAAACAAGCGGCGGAGGATCGTATATTTGCCCGAGGTAGGCCGGGTACTCGCTCTGCCAAATATAAAGCGGCCTGATACCCACTTTCTGCATGATCTCGAGCTGCCTGTCGACCTGATGATCGTTCCAATCCTTGCGGGAAAGCGCTGCGAGTACTTCTGCACTCAGCCCCGG
>DATKXY010000253.1:0-13414 GCA_035528795.1 archaeon
CCCCTATTATCTTGAAGAGTCTTACTATTTCCTCGATATACGGGATGAGGAAACCATTCCGGCAGTCAAAGACCCGGATATTCCTGCTTCCGATACAGCTTTCGGCGGTAACCATGGCTCATTCCGGCTTCTATTTGGTGAATGTTGAGTATGAAAAATAAATTCTCCAAAGGTCTGATTTTATCTAATAATACTCTTTCCAGACCTGACTGATAATATCTTTTTTCCATAACAAATCACTTCAATTCCAAATCTTAGTTATGCAAATTTTATGCCGTTAGCTGTTTTGCGCTCCCATGAAAGCACCCTTTGCGATGACGCTTCAGGCGGGTTTTTCCAGTTTGGCTTTATTTAAGGAGTTGCGGCCTTTTAAGGCCCGCCCGCTGACCAAAATTACCGGAATTTTTTTCGACTAAAACAAGATGTTTTTGCCGATGGTTATTTTCTGACTTATAACCCTTTGAAATTTCTTTTATGGAATTTAATTTTAATTACGAGTTCAATAATAGAAAAATAACAAATGCATGAGTTTAAAAAGGTGCTTGATTGAGTATTTCTGTTATGCAAAAGATCTTTGATAAAAGAGTATGGAGTTTAAAATTAAAAATGTAATTTTTATAAATTTAAAGGTTGTTATGAAAACAAAGTGAATTAAATTTACAAATAGTTTAAATAATTTTTTACCTATTCCTATTTCTAAAAAAACTTGAATTATTTAAAAACACATAAATTTTAAAAAGAACAATAAACTTAAATCATTTTTATTAAGCAATATTTTTTTGGGTAGCAACTGTGATATATTTTTTAATTATCATAACTTATGTATTTGGCTTAGTGGGGACTATCTCCGCAATACTACTCGGCGGTGTTCGATTTACAAAGAGCCAACGGGAAAAGTATAAGCTCCTTAAACGGTTCGATGGAAAGCAAATACATTTATTGGTTTTTACCTTTATATGCTTCATAATTGCTTGTGGAGCGAATGTATGGAAAGATTTCTTAAGCGAAAAACCTCAAATGGAGTCAATACAGGGACCAAGTGGTGAACTAACCCAAAAAGCGACAATCACAGGATTTAAAAAGGAACTGAGAGAGGCGGCGGCTGAACTAGAGAAAGAAGCAGAGGATTACTTCAACGCTGCTGAAAGAGATTTTTCAGTGTTTCGATTCAAAGAAGCTGAGAAAAATTATCGAAAATCTGTTAGCGCACTTCCAACAATGTCCGGATATCTGAACCTTGGAATTTCCCTATGGAACATTTCAGAGTTTAGATTAGCAAAGGATGCTTTAATCTCTGGAATACATCTCTCAAGAAAGAATAAAAACACACACTTTGAAGGATATTTTCTCGGTAACATCGGTCTTGTATATTTTGACCTGGGTAATACGAATGAGGCATTAGAGTCTTTTCAGGAGGCTCTTGATATTTTTTATAAATCAGGTGATTTATTAGGTCAGTCCTATAGTCTAACCAACATCGGCAACATTTATTTTCTTCAAGGGAGTCTTGAAGATTCAAAGAAATATCAAAATGATGCCCTTGAGATGTTTAAGCAGTCAGACAATCTTACTGGACAATCTTACTGCCTCATCAACATAGGAAACATTTATTATGAACAGGGATGTTTAGAGGAAGCTCTAAACAAATACAAAATCTCGCTTAAGATTGCCAGGAAGATCATTAATCCATTGTTGGAGGCATATGCGCTTGTAAATATTAGCAACGCAAATATCATACAGGGTAAACTTGAAGAGGCAATAAGTTTATTAAATGATGCATTTAAAATTTTCACGCAACTTGATAATACTAGAGGCCAAGGTGTTGTTTACAGGTACATTGGTAATGTATACTATAATCAGGATAAGCTTGATAAGTCCTTGAGCTGTCATAAAAAATCGCTTGAAATCTCTAAAAAATTCGGTAATTCATTAAGCGAGGCTATTGCATTAAATAATATAGGTTTGATATTTGCTGATCAGGGAAAAAAGCTTGAAGGTTTGGAATTTCTTGAAAAGGCTCGGGCAATATACATAAGGATGGATGCCAAAAATTCGTTGCTAATCTTAGAGAAACATATCAGGATGATCAATAACGAATTGGATAAAGAAAAATAGTCAATTATTTTTTACTATACCTTGAAAGTAACCTTTATATAGTCACAAAGTGACCACTTTCACCCCTTGAAACTTTCCAGCGCCCCTTTTAAATCCGCCAGGAAAGCCGCGCCTTGCGCCCCGTCCACAGCGCGGTGGTCCACTGTCAGGGTCAGGTGGAGCACAGGCGCTGCCGTTATTTTCCCCTTCCTGACTGCCGGCTTATCTATAATCACTCCTGCTGCCAGGATAGCCACCTGCGGAGGACTGATCACAGCATTGAAAGAGTCTATCCCGAACCCGCCGAGAGAGGATACCGTAAAGGTGCCGTGCATTTGCGAGGAAGCCCTCAATTTCATTTCCCTGGCGAGTTTGCTCATGCGGGCGGTTTCCTGCGCGATTTCTTTGATACTCTTGGTGTCGGCTTTCCGGATCACCGGCAAGAGGACCCCGCCGGGCGCGGCGACTGCGAAACCGATATTAACCTCCGAGAAAATTTTTATCCCTTCCCCGGTATAGTGCGCATTGAGTGCTTCATGTTTTCTCAAGATTCCGGCGCAAGTATGGATAATCATGTCGTTGTAACCAGGCAGAGAGTCACCGCCCTCAGCCTTGAAGCGCTCCCTCGCAGCCACGAGAGAGGAGGCGTCCACCTCCACGTGCAGATCGAACTGGGGGATATCGCGAAAGGAATCGCTGACCATTTTCGCTATGGCCTTGCGAATTGGAGTAATGGGTTTTAACACGAATTCAGGCTCTCTGGGACACATTTTTATTTGCTCTCTTCCTGGATAAAGTGCAAAACATCGAGAAAATGTTTCCGGCTCAGGCAATGGGAAGCGTCTCTCCATTTTCTGATCAGCTTATAGGCCCTTGAGACAGTATCGGCCGGCTTCCCGCACAGCCCGCAAGTGTCTGCGAGCACAAGGCCCGGGCTCTCTTTCTCGGCGCGCTCGACCACCTCCCGGTCTCCAGGCAACAGATGACCCTCCGGCCCGGAGGTCAGAAAAAAAAGGCCGCAGGCCAGAGCGAGCAGGGTCCACGGCGCACTCAGCCCGAGTCTCTCGGCCTCGAGCAAAGGCCCTACGACCCTGTCGCCAAAGGAAAGCTTGCGTTTCAGATCGCGGCCCACCCGGTGGATCGTATCGCCCAGCACGCGGTTGCCGAAACGGTTCAGCAGGTCCTCGATATGGGCTTCCTGGTTCTGAATGTCGAATTCTCCGGGGTACATCTTTATCAGCAGGTGGCCTGACTCCCACATGGCCTCCTTGACCCAGGAGCGCATTTCCGCTTCATCCACAACTTCATAGGTATAAAACATCTCCGGAGCGGCCAGATGCGCGTAATAGGCCAGCGCCGCATGCCCCAGGTTGTGAATAAAAGCCTTGCGGTCCACATAAGCTTTCATGTTCTCCTTAGCCTCCAGGCCTTTTACATCCGGGACCTTGTTTACGAAGCCCTTTTTATCGAGGATCAAGGTATTGTAGGCTTCTGCATAAACTGTCAGAGGGTCTTCTTCCCGGACTTCCGCGGGGATAATCGGCACCATCTTGCCGATCGAGGTTTCCACCAGGCCCAGGCAGCCCTCCAGCGGAAAGCCGGCCGGCAAAAGTTTTTCCAAACCCTCCCTGGTTATCCTTGCCGCGCCGCGCAGGTTCTCGCAAAGAATTATATCCAATGGGCCGCGGTGCGCAGCCTGCCGCGCCTTTAACCCCCCGGCAAGCAGAGGAAACAGATGGGGCAGGGCATCAGGCCCCACGGCTGTGGCGCAGACGCTCGCCGAAACGATTTCCCTGATAACAGCCTCTTTGTCCGACACATCGACTGCGCGCACATTCTCCACAAAAATTGTGCGGTTTTCGCGGTCCCGGATCTCAACCTTGTATGCTCTTTCCCGGTTCAGCGCCTCGATGAGCGCCTTGTCAAGCTCTGCAAAAACCACCTCGTAACCGGCTGCGGAAAAGAGCTGGCCGATAAAAGAGCGCCCGATATTCCCTGCGCCGAACTGCAGCAGTTTTTTCTTTTTTTCTTTCACAATAAGCCTATTGTCCAATCAACATCCCGCAAGGGTGGCGAGCACTGTTTCTTCAACTACGGGCTGGAAAAGAGGTTGAACATTTATCGCAGAGCCATGGGGCGCTGCCAAATGCCCGGGACAGTTCTGAAATCATGGTCTGCTTAAAAATTCCGCCTCTCGTTTGGCGCTCCATCCCTGCACCAGCTTGAGCCCGCCCCTTTTCCGGGGATAGATCAGCCCTTTGCCTTCCAGGCGCTGGTGTCTGACCTCGCGCATCAGATCCAGCGCCCCATCCATTCCGCCGACTGCCGAAATATAAGGACCCGGGTCGATCTGTCTGTTTTTCAAGAGCGCCAGCACCTCTGCCACATGGCCTGGCTCGCTGCCCGAGGAACCGACCATGGTTATGCGGTCGTAATGGATGCGCCGCGTATCTACCGTGATTTCACTGGCCCCTGCTTTGGTACCGCCGAAAAAGTTGGCGACGCCGTCTTTAGCGAGCAGGCCCAGGGAATACTCCTGCAGTTTTGCGCTGCCTGCGGCGATAATCACATCATCCGCCCCTCTGCTCTCGGAGACCTCTCTCAGGGTCTCCTCCAGCTCGTCGGGATGGACCGGGATAACATTCATTCGGCCTGCGAAACGCTTCCCGGCAAGCTTCTTTCGCTCCTGTTGGATTTCGGAAACAATCACGGCCCTGGGGTTCCGGGTCAGGGCCAGGTCCACGTGCATGATACCCATCGGCCCGGCGCCGATCACCACCGTTACCCCGCCCTCTTTAATTCCTGAAACCGGACGGCGGGCAGTTGCAGCGCTTTCGGAAAAATGTATATGACGCTCCTGTGACGCTACCACGCAGGAAAAGGGCTCGGCCAGGCAGACCGCAAAGTGGGGAATATCATCCGCAGGCAGGGGGATCAGGCAGCCCGTGGAGATAACCTCCTCGGTCAGCAGCAGATATTCGGCGAATGTGCCCTGGAGGCTGTAGCCCACGGCAACCTTGGTCATGCCTTCAGCGTTGTTGTTATAGCGTTCCCTGTGACAGAGCGGGCCCATAGGTACCGCCGGCTGGAGGCCGCAGCGGGTTCCGGGAGGAAACCTCGCCTCTAGATCCTCTCCGGCGGCCACAACCGTAAGGCTGGCCTCATGGCCTGGGGTGACCGGATATTTCTCCACATCCCAGCCATTGAGCAGGCTGTGCCTGCCGCCCTGGTCCACCATTTTTGTATCCGAGGCGCAGGCCATGGCTGCATCCACACGGCAGAGCACCTGTCCCTCTCCGGGCTGGGGTACCGGAACCTCGCACATCTTCAGATACTTCTCGCCTATGCCTGTGAGGCGGAGCGCCTTCATTTTTTTGGGAATCTCAAACAAAATCTACAACCTTTTTTATGCTGCGAAAGATTTTCTCGGGAGAGGGCAGGTTTTCAGCTTCCAGCGTGGGGGCCATGGGCGGCGGAACATCATGGGCCGCCACGATTTCAATTGGCGCGTGAAGGTCCCTGTAACATTCCTGCTGTACTCTAAAGGCGATATGCTCAGCGAAACACCCGGTTCGCGGCGCCTGGCACGCGCAGAGCAGACGGCCGGTTTTGCGTACCGAGCTGAATATGGTTTTCTCATCCAGGGGGATCAGGGTCCGCGGATCGACCAGCTCAACAGAAATACCCTCGGCGGCTGCCATTTCCACAGCGGCAATAGCTGTGCGCATGGCATAGCTGTATGCCACCAGGGTGGCATGCTTGCCTTCCCGCACGACTTTTGCCTGGCCCAGGGGAATCAGATATTCTTCTTCCGGAACCTCGCCTTTCTCGGTATAAAGGAGCTGATGTTCGATGAATATCACGGGATCATTATCGCGAATGGAAGCTTTAAGAAGCCCTTTGGTGTCGTACGGGGTGGATGGCATCACCACTTTCAGGCCCGGCACCTGTGTGAGCACTGCCTCGAGGCTCTGGGAGTGCTGGCCTGCATAGCCCTTGCCGCCTCCCACAGTAGTACGGATGACCATGGGAATTTCGGCCTTGCCGCCGAACATGTAGCGCGCCTTGGCCGCCTGGTTGCCTACCTGGTCCATGGCCAGGAACATGAAATCTATATACATGATCTCAGCCACTGGCCGCAGGCCTGCCATGGCCATGCCAACCGCACTGCCTGCAATGCACGCCTCTGAGATTGCCGTGTTGAACACCCGGTCGCGGCCGAAAGCTCTCAGCAGACCGTAAGTGGCTTGAAAAGCCCCGCCGTAATCAGCCACATCCTCACCGTAAACGACCACCCGGCTGTCCCGCATCATCTCCTCGGCCAGGGCCTCTGCTACGGCATGGCGGCCCAGTATTTTGCCCTCCTGATCGCGCTGGTATCGGCGGGGTCTGGATAACAGTGTCACTTTATTCCAGGGTTCCTCCACTTTATCACAAGAGGTGTTGGAGAACAGCCCTTCATTAATTGTCGAGGGGTCAGGATCAGTGGCCTCTGCAGCCAGGCGGGCGGCTTTTTCGATACGCTCGCGCGCTAGTTTGTCCATGCGCTCGATCCCGGACTTATTGACTAACCCTGCCCCTTGCAGTTGCCCGGCGAAAGTTTTCAGCGGATCTTTACTCTGCCACGCTTCTTCCTCTGTACGGGAACGGTAGCTGGAGCGCTGATCGCTCAGGCTGTGTCCCATCCAGCGGTAGGTCTGGCATTCGACCACCACAGGGCCGCGCCCCCTCCTGCAGAGCTCGGCAGCCCGAAGGACAGCATCGCGCACTGCCAGCATGTCCATACCGTTCACCACCTCGGCATTCATGCAATGGTCATCGTAACCTGCGGCCCGCTGCGCAAGGTACCTTACCCCGGTGACCTCGCCTGCCTGCTGGCCTGTCATTCCGTACTGGTTGTTTTCGATCAGGAAAATAATCGGCACGCCGTTCTTGAATTGGCCCATGGTAGCGAGATTATACGCCTCATGGCAGATACCATTGTTCGTTGCCCCGTCACCCATCAGGCAGAGCACGATTTTGTCCTCTCCCAGCAGTTTTATTCCCAGCGCAGCGCCGGTCGCTATGGCATAGCTGCCTCCGACAATAGCATTGGCCCCTAGATGGCCGGTGTTGAAATCGGCTATGTGCATGCCTCCGCCGCGCCCTCTGCAGTAACCCTCCTCTTTGCCGAAAAGCTCGGCCATGGTGCGGAACAGGTGGAGATTCAATACTTTTTCGTGGATGGTTTCCCCCTCGAACTCCAGCGGTCCGGCCTGGTCAAGAAGACCTTCGAGCTCACCCTCGGGCTTGGCGCGCAGGGCCACAGCGGTTTTGACAAGTGAATGCCCGTGGCCCCTGTGGGTGGAGGTGATATAGTCCTCCGGCCTTATGGCGCCGATAGACCCCACTGCCACGGCTTCCTGCCCCAGGGAAAGATGAGTGGCGCCGGTGAATTTGAAACCCGCCTTAGGCTCGAATTTATTAGCCTTCATCTCCACGATAAGATTTTCAAAATGGCGCACCAGGAGCATCAGCTCGAAATGGTAGAGCGCTTCCTCCGCTGAATACCTGTTTTTTAATTCTTCCTCCAGATTCCTGCTGTACTGAAAAAGCGGAATGTTCCTGAAAGAAAGCATTCCGGGCATAAAATCAGGCAGGACATCTATCTCCTTTGGCATGATCCCATCCTTTTAGTGCATCTTTATATTTATAAGTCAGAATTTCTAAAAATTAATTCCCTGTTGCAGTAAGCCGCCGGTAAAGCGGCAGTTATCGATAATCTTCCCTGACCGGGTAAAAAGCGTCGATACAATAGCAATCGGTCACTGCTTTACCAGAGTGCACAGCACCCGGAGGAATAACAGCCACCGACCCAGGCTCGAGTATTTTTGTCTGGCCATTTACGGTTAGCTCGAACTCGCCTTGGATGATATTGGTTACCTGCTCATGGAGGTGTGAATGCTCGGGAAGCCGGGCATTCGCATTAAAATTCCAGTGCGCGATTGTCATATTCCTGGAATTTACGAAGCGCACTTCGGTCCCCGCAAGCAGATTCTTTTTAGGGAGTTCGTCAAGCTTGATAAAGTACATTTTATTTCCTGTTTTTGATAATTTAATATTAACGAGTCTCGACTATTTGGATTGAAATGCAATAGTCAAAGGATTCTGTCTAATATACTCCAACTCTTTTCTTTTTCAAACAGTAGTTCTAATTTATAATTCAAAGCTCTTGTTATGAGGTGGATAATTCTTCCCAATTTATCGGGTTTGTAAAAGAGATCAGGCGGCTGGTTAACTCCGGATAAGCCTTGGTGCCCTGTAAATTTTATCTCTTCCCTTTCTTGCCCCTCACTATCAGGATCCCGAAACAAAGTAAAATCTTTACATAATTAGTTTGCTATTTTACTCTTCCCTGGTTATCAAAGCAAGTCAAGTCCTAAAAGTTCTGTATGAAATATCCAACCATGCCTATTATGGTTACCTGCCGAACCCGCTGGACAGGAGGTAAAGATGAGTTCCATGGATCGCCGGAGTTTTCTTAAAAAAGCCGGATCGGGCACAATGGGCTTGATGGCCGCAGGCCCGCTGATCAAAAGCGGACTGGCAAAAAACAGCCCCAACGAGACAGTAAATATCGCGGTGATGGGATTGCGCGGCCGGGGGAGCGAGCATGCAGTTCATTTTTCCAGCATCCCGAACGTGAATGTCACCGTGCTCTGCGATATCGATGAGCGCGTTCTGGCCAAAGCCGTCCCAGACCTGGAAAAGAAAACAGGCAGGCGGCCCAGGACCGAAACAGACATCCGCCGGGTCTACGATGACAAGGATGTGGATGCGATCTCCATAGCCACTCCAAACCATTGGCATTCCCTGGCCACTATCTGGGCCTGCCAGGCTGGAAAGGATGTTTACGTGGAGAAGCCGGCCTCACATAATATCTTTGAAGGCCGCAAGATGGTCGAGGCGGCGCGAAAGTATAACCGTATCGTCCAGACTGGCAGCCAGAGCCGGAGCACTAAGGTCGCCCAGGGGGCAATGGATTTTATCCACAGCGGCAAACTTGGCGAGATCTATATGGTCAAGTGCGTGGTTTTCCGGCCCCGGGAGAGTATCGGACGCGGGAAAATTAGCCCTGTGCCGGAGGGCGTGCATTACGATCTGTGGCTCGGGCCGGCTCCCTGGCGGCCGTTCAACGAGACCCGCTTCCACTATAACTGGCACTGGTTCTGGGACACCGGCAGCGGTGAGACAGGGAACAACGGGCCCCATTACACGGATATGGCGCGCTGGGCTCTGCAGAAATACGAGCATCCCCGCAAAATCCAAAGCATGGGCGGATTTTTCGTGTTCGACAGCGAACAGGAAACCCCGAATACGCAGATATCCGTGATGGAGTACGCAGACGGCAAGATTGTGCAGCTCGAGGTGCGGGGCCTTTACACCAACCTGGACACTGACTTCAACATGGGGATGCTCTTTTTCGGCTCCGAGGGCTGGATGAAGCTCAAGGGCGAAGGCGAATCCTGGGCCACGTTTTTCGGCCGCAAGAACGAGCCCGGGCCAGGCATGATTCAGGAGGATGAAAGCCAGCGCTCAGATGCCATGAAAATCAGGGGCAGCGGCGGGGAGCCGCACTTCCAGAACTTTATCGACGCCGTGCGCTCGCGCAACCGGGATGACCTCACCGCCGAGATCCTCGAAGGCCACCTTGCGGCAAGCATGTGCCACCTGTGCAATATCGCCTATCGAACCGGGCGGACTCTGGTTTTCGACTCGGAGAGCGAGAGTTTCCCCGGCGATGATGAAGCCGACAGCATGGTAACCCGGGAGTATCGCTATCCGTTTATCGTGCCGGAAAAGATTTAGGTGCGGATTCTCCTTGCGGGATTATATTCCGTACAATGCCCGAAGTTTTGAGCTTCGCGGGCGGGCATTTTAATAATAAAATTCTTGATGCAGGTTCGGAATCGGACTGCCCTGCGGGACCTTATCATTCCGGGAAATCCAGCGCCCAAAGATAGAAACAGGTCGGATGTGGATTATGCAAAGGACCGAACGGGTGTAGCGGTATCTATCCTCGAGGAGGGTCGGGGCCAAAACCTCGGTTACATTTGACCGCTAAGCGCTGACACACGGTCAGGAAAGCCCCTGGGCGCGAATCGAAATCAATCTTTGGATAACCAGATTTAAGATAAAAACCTGGAACGGGCCTGGTAAATAGAAAAGGCAGGGTCTTGCTGTGAGTTATATTTTTGGTCCTGTACCTTCACGCCGGCTGGGAAGATCCCTGGGAGTGGATCTAGTCCCTTTTAAAACCTGCACCTACGACTGCATTTATTGCCAGTTGGGGCCGACAATTTGCAAAACAATCCAGCGAAAAGAATGGGCGCCGCTTGAAGATGTCCTTGGGGAGCTTAAGGCCAGGCTCTCCACTCGTCCCGATTATATTACACTCAGCGGATCGGGAGAACCCACGCTATTTTCGCGGGCCGGTGAGCTTATCGACCGCATCAAGGCAATCACTGATATCCCGGTGGCGGTTTTGACAAACGGTTCGCTGCTCTGGCAAAAAGAGGTCCGGACTCAGCTAATGGGCGCCGATCTCGTGATTCCATCGCTTGATGCAGGCAGTGAAGTTGCCTTTCGCGCCGTGAACCGTCCCCATGAAAATATCTCTTTTGAAAAAATGCTGGCTGGACTGATTGATTTCCGCCGCGAATTTGGAGGGCAGTTCTGGCTCGAGATATTTATACTGAACCGTCATACCGCGAACAAGTCGGAAATAGCCAGATTGGCAGGATATGTCGAGCTTATCCGACCGGATCGTGTCCAGCTCAATACCGTGACCCGTCCGCCGGCTGAAAACTATGCAGTGGGAGTTTCCCCGGAGCGCATGGCCAAGCTGGCTGTGCTGTTCGACCCGCCCGCAGAGGTGATTGCCGATTTTTCCAGGATTCACGAAAAGGCCGAATTCACCGCCGGTCGGGATGAAGTGCTCAATATGCTGCAAAGACGGCCCTGCTCGATAGATGATATCGCCGGCGGGCTCGGCATGCACCGGAACGAGGTCTTAAAGTATCTAGAGGAGTTGTCTTCCCGGAATTTGCTTGAGCAATCCCCAGTCAGTGGCAAGTTGTATTATAAAGCAAAACAGTAGCGCCTTACAACTCAGGGTCGATCGCAAAGACGCGTAACCCGCAAAGCAAGCCGGTTCTTGTGTACAGCGAGCGCATCGATCTTCCAGTCAATCTCCAAAACAGATTTTAAAGTGAGCATTTTCATTCGCCAAGGGCTTCGATTAACCGGGCTATCTCTTTGCGCGTCTCTATTAAAGCTCTTGGGTTGCGGTTGAAATAATGGCTGTCAATCAGTACTTTTTCCGGGATGGAGAGCAGTTTTTTTGCCTCCCGGCGAAGTTTTTCACTGGCGCTGTGTTCGGCACGCTTTCTCAGCTCCATAAAGTAGCCGTAATCCTCGAGGCCGTCCCGGATGACTTTCAGCCTGATACTGGGACATGGACCGGGGTAAATCAGATAGCCATTCCCGTTATGGATTCCTGCATAGGGGAACCCGGAGGGCTTGTCCGGGAGATGCCACCCTTTATTTTCCCAGTCCCTGCGGTCGGCATCCCCGCCACCCCAATCCCAGTTTCCGGCCCAGATAAACATGCCCCTGATTTCATATTTCCAGGCTAACCACAATGTCAGACGGTGCTCGACAGCTTCATTATCGATCATCATGTTCGGAGCCTGAATCAGAGGCCGGATGTAGTCTATCCGCACAGGCAAATGGCAGTAATAAAACCAGAGTTCCGCTTTTCCACTATTGTTCCGGGCAAAATCCACTCCCTCGCCTGTGGAAAGGTCGGTCATCCAGATATCGCAGCCGTCATCAATCTGGGGATGATATTCACTGGCCAGATAAATTCGCAGCTCCGGGTAAAAAGAATGCATTTCTCTGTAGAAAGGTATATTTTCGGTTCGAAACAGCTCCGCATCCGGTTCATCCTGATTGGAATAAATCAATGCCTTTTCGATCCACCCTTTCCTGCGTAGATGCTCCACTAATGGTTTAAGCTGCTCAGGGGCCGCCCGAGGAATCTCAAAAAGCTGAAGGCCCCGGTCAAAAGAAAAATGGAGATTCTCATCCAGCACCCTGAAATCGTTCTCCTGCAAAGAAAAAAATTGTTTGCCTACAGAAACCGGGTCCACACCATGTTTGAGGAATTCTGCCACCAGCGGACGGTATTCTTCCGCGGTCATCTCCTCTCCCCCCGGCCACCTCGGGTTGGTCCAGACCGCTATGGGGAAAGGCACCCGGTCCGGCAGCGTGAAATCATATACGTGCAAATTAAGCTGGACAGATACTGTTTCACTGTCGGCCCGAACAGTCAACTCCCCTCGATAATCCCCGGGAGAAGTCTCCTCAGGCACCTTGATTTCTACCCAGAACAGGCCCAGGTCAGTCCCGCTGATCTCCAGCGGGGCGTTGGGCAGAAAGTAATCCGGCCAGGGGCCTGTATAAAGCGATGGATAACGCGCCGGAACGGTTTTTACATAACCCACCCGGTAGATCTCGATCATCCGGGAAGGGATAACTTCCTTACTGTCCCGGGAGCGCAGGTCTTGAGGACTGACACTGACATTGCTCAAACTCTTGCCGATATCCGGCAGAACGGCAATCTGGAAGCACTCATATTCATTCCGGGCGGCTTCCAGCTCCACGGTGGAAGTATAATCGCCTTTGAACCAGTACTTATTTTGCGCCACTTTTTCCAGACCATGCTGAATTCCTAGAATAAAATTTTTCGGCGCCCGGTTTCCCAGCTCATTCCGAAAGGATGAGCGCGCGGAGATAAAGCGGCGCAGCTGGTCTGAAAATGGCAGGCCCCAGTGGTCCACTTCATCTTTCATTGCTTGCTCCTCCGGGGGCAGCGTTGTCAAAAAACTTTTATCCACGGTCTCAGCCCTCCCGAAAGGATAAAAAAGCAGAGAAAAAAACAGAGCCCTGATGAAGATATTTTTTCCTTTAAAATTTGAACCCATGTTAATGCCCTCCTGATCGTTTCTTTTAAAGTGCTGGACTTCAAACAAGTTTTACTTTTGTAAACTGCACTGACAAATTATTTTTCCGTAAATCCGAATCAATTAACCCGAATTATTCACGAATTACCACAAAACTCGTAGGGGCGGACCCACATAAGCGCTAAGTATTTATTGTTGACAGTTAATCTTCAGGATGATTTGAATGACACACCCCGTCGACTGCGTCGCCACCCCTCTTTTTAGAGGGGAATTAAATGCCCGTCTTTCGGGCATTTGCGAATAGACCGGTAACG
>DATKXY010000254.1:0-13540 GCA_035528795.1 archaeon
AAAAACCAAGATTCAATAAAGCCAATAAAACCGATTCCCCTGAGGTTAATCTAGTTGCACGGCAAATTGTAGACGCCGCATTCTGCGCACATTCCAACCTGGGCCCTGGTCTGCTGGAAAGCGTCTATGAAAATTGCCTGGCGTATGAACTTAAGAAACGAAAGCTAAGGATTTCTCAACAGCTTTCCTTAGCTGTGCTTTACAATGGCCAGCAGTTGGATTCAGGTTTAAGATAAGATTTTCTTGTTGAGCAATGCGTGATAGTCGAGCTGAAAGCCGTGGAAAGACTTCTGCCCTTATACCGCGCTCAAATCCTGACATATTTAAAACTTACAGGATACCGACTGGGTTTGTTGATCAATTTCAATGTCCCGGTTATCAAAGATGGTATCAAACGAATAGTTTTATAAGCCCTTTGTGTCTTAGTGTCTTTGTGGTTAAAAATGTAAGAGATATTCTCTTAGAGTGAATTTGTAAGAATCTGACTTCAAAAGAAACCTGGAATAATCCTTTTATCCGCACGACAGGGTCATTCCGGCTTGGATCTACATCGAAAATTAATTCTTGTAAGCCTTGACAAATAATTCCAGGTCTAATATGCCTTCGACCGGTTTCAAGCGGCCTTAGCCGCTTAATCCCATTATAACCTTAGCTAAAGGAGTCGTACGCCGTGGAGGAAGTTATAGATATCGGCGAAATGAAGTCCAAGTCCATCACAGAACTGCACATGATGGCCGAGGATCTCAGTCTGATCAACTACGCCGGACTACGCAAGCAGGATTTGATTTTTTTAATCGAGCAAAGCCTCCTGGAGAAAAATGTTGTATTAAGAGGCGAGGGTGTCCTTGAGATTCTGCCTGAAGGATACGGTTTTTTGCGCTCTCAGGACTGGAACTATTTTTACGGTCCGGATGACATCTACGTTTCACCCAGCCAGATCAAACGTTTCGACCTGCGCACCGGCGATACCATACATGGCCGGGTAAGGCCGCCAAAGGAGGGTGAACGGTACCTTGCGCTGCTCAAGGTGGAAGAGGTGAATTTCGAGGATCCGGAAAAGGCCAAGCACAAGATCCTTTTCGACAACCTCACCCCTCTTTTTCCAGATGAGCATCTGAGGCTGGAAAATTTGGCCGGTGATATTTCGATGAGGATTATCGACCTGGTCGCGCCTATCGGTAAAGGCCAGCGCGGCCTGATCGTGGCCCCGCCGCGCACCGGGAAAACTGTCCTGCTGCAAAAAATCGCCAACAGCCTCACCGAAAACCATCCCGAGGTGTTCCTGATCATCCTGCTTATCGATGAAAGGCCTGAGGAAGTTACCGATATGGAGCGCTCAGTGAAAAACGCCGAGGTGATCAGCTCCACATTCGATGAGCCGGCGGACCGCCATGTGCAGGTCGCCGATATGGTGATCGAGAAAGCCAGGCGCCTGGTGGAGCACAAGCGCGATGTGGTGATTCTCCTGGACAGTATTACCAGGCTGGCCCGCGGACATAACGTTGTTGTGCCCCACAGCGGCAAGATTCTCTCCGGCGGCGTGGATGCCCATGCGCTGGATAAACCCAAGCGGTTTTTCGGCGCCGCCCGCAATATCGAGGAAGGCGGCAGCTTGACTATTATCGCCACCGCGCTTATCGAGACCGGCAGCCGAATGGACGAGGTCATTTTCGAGGAATTCAAAGGCACAGGCAATATGGAACTGGTGCTTGACCGCACCCTGTCAAACAAAAGAATCTTTCCCTCGATCGAAATAAACAAAAGCGGAACCCGCCGCGAGGATCTGCTCCTGCCCCCGGATGTCCTCAACCGGGTCTGGATCCTGCGCAAGTACCTGAATGATATGTCCGCCTCGGAAGCCATGGAGTTCCTGATCTCAAAACTGCGCGAAACCAAAACAAACAAGGATTTCCTCAATTCCATGAACACCTGATTGTTTTGGGCGTGAACGCTCCGGCAGCTCGACTGTCATTGATAAATCCGGCTGTCTCAGAATGATCCCCGGGACTTTGCGGTAGAATTATCTTTTATCGGTTGAAAGATATTATCTCTAGCAGACACCTTCTTTTTTCCATTCGTCAAGGCTGTGCTTTCAGCCGAAGCTGTAAAAAAACGAATCTTGTCTTTCAGCCTGGGTATCTAACCCTTGTATCCGCTTTGGTGTAAATGGGACGCATTTTAGCTATTGATTACGGCGAGCGCAGGGTCGGCCTGGCCCTTTCGGATGAAACGGGTTTCGTGGCCGCCCGGGTTCTCGAGACTATAGACCGGCAAAAAATCCCCGGGGGGAGCCTGGAAGAGGAAATATCGAGGATCACTGAAGAGCACAGCGTAGTGGAAGTGGTGGTCGGTTTGCCTCTCAATATGGACGGCAGTGCCGGAGAAAGCGCACAAAAGGTTATTCGATTTGCCGAAAGCCTGGGCCGCCGCACGGGTTTGCCGGTGCGCACCTGGGATGAAAGACTGACCACTGTAGCTGCCCGGCGCGTACATCTGGAACTCAACCTGCCGTTGAAAAAACGCCGCGACAAAAAGCGTCTCGACAGAACGGCGGCCCTGATCCTGCTCCAGAATTACCTGAATTACCGCTCGCTGTCCGGCTCCCAGAGCGACAACAAGCAGGCAAACGAGTAAGGTTATTTGCGAGCTTATCCAGACCGTTATGGAAAAATCCCCGAGAAATGAATCTTCCTGGCTTAGTCTCTGGCCGGTCTTCCTTTTGTTCTTTCTGACCAACACCTTTTTTCTCGCCTTCTTCTACGTTACCCTTGCCCCAGGCAGGCAGGATACTGCGGAGCTGAATATCCCAGCCGGCGCTACCCTGCACGAGATCGCGGGCCTCCTGGTTGAACAACGGGTGGTCAAATCCCGCCAGAGTTTCGAGCTGTTATGCAAGCTGCTGGGCCTGGATAAAAGTCTGCGTGCCGGACACTATGTCATTCCTCCAGGTACAACCCCCTGGAAAGCGATCTCTCTGTTGACCACCGGCCAGGGCGAACTGGTGCGCGTGACAATACCCGAGGGACTCACCAGCAAACAAATCATCCAGAGGATCTCGAGCGCACTCGGGGGTCTTGATCCTGAAAGGCTGTCCCGGCTCGCCGGGAGCGATTCGCTTGTCAGGAGCCTCAGTATAAATTCGCCCAGCATGATGGGTTATCTCTTTCCGGATACCTACTTCCTGCCGAACACTATGGACGAAATCGGGATCCTCACCCTGATGGCCGAACGTTTCAACCAGGTATACGAAGAGCTTGTCCGGAATGATCCCCCGGAGAACAACCTCAGCCGGCACGAAACCGTTATCCTGGCCTCGATTATCGAAAAAGAGGCGGTAGCCGACAGGGAAAGGCCCCTGATCAGCTCGGTTTTCCTGAATAGGCTCGCTTTGGACAGGCCGCTGGAATCCTGCGCCACTGTGCTTTTCGTTCTCGACAAGCACAAGTCGCGCCTCCTTTACCGTGATCTCGAGATCGATTCTCCCTACAACACTTACCTGCATCGCGGCCTTCCCCCGGGACCGATCTGCAATCCAGGGAGGGCGAGCCTTTATGCAGCCCTCTATCCGGCGGATACCAATTACCTCTATTTTGTGGCCCGAGGCGATGGAACCCATGTATTCAGCCGCTCACTCGACGACCACAACAAAGCCAAGCGGCGTTTCCAGCGCTCAGGACCCAGTGGATAAATAAAATCCTGAATGTGGTCTTGAGAGGTCCTTGCACATCTTTTGGCTTTTTTCAAGTCAAGGAATCTTGACATTTCCCATCCAGATTCAGTAACTTCTATACTGGCCTTTTTAATCCAAAAGAATTCCTCGAAGTTCTGCTTCGGGGTTGCCTGCTGGAATCTATCGCGCCAGAACACACTTCAATCCGAAGGAGGCCCCCTCATGCACAAATGGCGTTCCAAAAAGTGGCAGCGCCGGATGGGCCTGAAGCTGGACTACAACTATATGATGAGTGAATACCTTGGCGAGGGGCTCGGAATCGCCGAGGATGATCTTCTGGGCTTGAACGAGGTGACCCGCCATATTCACCGGGACCTTCAAGACAAGCGGGAAAAAGGGCAGCTGGGATTTTTCGACCTTCCTTTTGACCAGGAGACCGTGGAAAAGATCCTGAAGTATGCCAAGTCCGCGGTCAAACACTTCCGGAATGTAGTTATTCTTGGTATCGGCGGCTCCTGTCTCGGGCCCAAAGCGCTGCACAGTGCACTCTCAGGCGGCATGTGGGCCAATCTGTCAACTAGGAAGGCACGGGGCGGGTTCCCGCGATTCTTTTTCGCTGACAATATCGACCCCGACAGCTTCTCACGCCTGCTCCAACTCGCTGATCCCAAAGAGACACTTTTTATAGCGATCACCAAAAGCGGCACAACTGCCGAAACCATGAGCCAGTTCATGGTGGTGCACGAGCACCTGCGCCGGAAGGTGGGCTCAAAGCACGTGGCCCAGCACCTCGTGGTGGTAACGGATGCCCAGAACGGAAGATTGCGCAATGTGGCCGACAGGGAAGAACTGACCGATTTTATCATTCCGGAAAATGTCGGCGGAAGGTTCAGCGTCTTCACCCCGGTAGGCCTGCTGCCCGCGGCCCTGATGGGCATAGATATCAGGGAGCTTGTTGCCGGGGCCGCCTTCATGGAAAACCGCACCAGCGGGAATAAGCCAACCGCGAATCCGGCTTATCTGGCTGGCTCTCTGCTCTTCCTCGCCGACCGGACCCTGGAAAAGCGCATCAATGTAATGATTTCTTACAGTGACGCCCTTTTCGATATGGCCGACTGGTTCCGTCAGCTCTGGGCCGAATCCTTAGGCAAAAAGGTTTCCCTGACCGGGCAGGAGGTCTACACTGGCTTGACCCCGATCAAAGCCCTCGGGGTTACAGACCAGCACTCGCAAACCCAGCTCTACATGGAAGGTCCCAACGACAAGGTGTTGATCTTCCTGGCTGTGGAAAAACTCGCCACAGATGTCAAGATCCCCGCCCTGTACCCTGAGCTGCCGGACCTGCATTACCTGGGCGGCCATACCCTGGCCGGGCTTTTCCGCGCCGAGCGGCTGGCCACCGAGTATGCCCTGCTCAAAGCCCAGCGGCCCAGCATGACAATCCTGCTGCCTGAGATCAACGCTTTCACTATCGGACAGCTCCTCTATATGCTGGAGGTGCAGACAGCTTTTGCCGGAGGGCTATACAATATCAATCCCTTTGACCAGCCCGGTGTCGAGCTCGGCAAAAAGTTCACTTACGGTATGATGGGCCGCGCGGGATTCGAGAACATGCGCGAGAGTTTCGAGCGCCGCAAGCCCAAGAGCGAGAAGTTTATAGTTTGACTCTATAAAGAGGTTGGCAATCTATTAGATTCATACACATTCAGTCTGAGATAATATCTCTTACATTTTTAACCACAAAGACACTAAGACACAAAGGGCTTATAAAACTATTCGTTTGATACAATTTTTGATAACCGGGACATTGAAATTGATCAACAAACCCACTTTATTCTCCAGATTAATCGCAGCGCAAGCGATCGGAGCAGTCTGATGCGTGAATACAGCGAGCTTTTAGATAAATGCAGGTTTGACGACAAGGGATTGATTGCCGCAGTGGCCCAGGACTACTGGACAGGGGAAGTGCTGATGCTGGCTTTCATGAACCGCGAGGCCCTGGAAGAGACTCTCAAAAGGAGGGTCGCCTGCTACTGGAGCCGCTCTCGAGGAAAACTCTGGATTAAAGGGGAAACGAGCGGCCACCTGCAGAAAGTAAAGGAAATCCTGATAGACTGCGATTTGGACACTGTGGTGCTGAAAGTCGCGCAGGAGGGCGGAGCCTGCCACACAGGCTACCGCAGCTGCTTTTACCGCCGTGTGGAAGAAGACGGCTCTTTGTCCGTTATCGGCGAGAAGGTGTTCGATGAGGAGGAAGTCTACGGCGAAGCCTGAAACGAAAAAGAGCGCCGGGTGCCTTTACGAAACCGTGGCCGTGCTCGGGGTCGGCCTGATCGGCGGGTCACTCGCTCTTTCTTTCAAGCGTTCCGGTCTGGTTGGCCGGGTTCTCGGGGTATCGAGGCCTCAGACCATCGAGAAAGCTCTCGAAGCCGGGGTTATCGATAAAGGTTTCAGCAGGGATGAGACCGAGCAGGCGGTTCAGGATGCCGACCTGGTCATTTTATCCACGCCGGTGAAAGTGATTATCTCTCAGCTCGCCCGGATCTCGAGCGCGCTAAAGCACGGCGCCACTGTGACTGATGCAGGCAGCACCAAGCGGGCCATTGTGCAGGCGGCCCTGGAAAACCTTCCCTCATCGGTACACTTTGTCGGCGGCCACCCCATGGCCGGGGCCGAGTCTACAGGTGTCGAGTCTGCAGACCCCTTTCTCTTTCAAAACGCGATGTATGTTATCTGCCCGGCCCGGGAGACCGACAGGGAAGCCGCGCAAAAATACTCGAAGCTCGTCACTGCAGTCGGCGCGCGGGTGCTGATTATGAGCCCCGAGCGCCACGACAGGATCGCCGCCTCGATCAGCCACCTGCCGCAGATAGTGGCCGTGGGACTGATGAATCTCGCTGCCGACTGCAACGAAAAGGACCCCAACACCCTGCGCCTTGCAGCCGGCGGGTTCCGGGACCTGACCCGCATCGCCTCCAGCCCCTTTGAAATCTGGCGCGATATCTGTGCCACCAACGCCGACCAGATAAAGGAGCTGATCAGCGGTTTAATCAAAAATTTAGAGCAGCTGCGCGATCTGGCGGGCACAGAGGAGCTCGCCTCGAGTTTCGAGCGGGCCGCGCGCTCGCGCGCCCTGATCCAGAAGGACGCCAAGGGCTTCCTCTCGCCCGTGTTCCAGGTGGTGGTCACAGCGCCGGATGAGGTGGGAGTGATCAAGAGCATGGCAGTGGGCCTGGCGGATCAATCGATCAATATCAAGGATATCGAGGTGCTCAAGGTGCGTGAAGGCGAGGGCGGCACGATCATGCTCGGCTTTGCCACACCCGAGGACCGCGCGCGGGCAGTCGCGATCCTGAAAGACCTGGGATTTCCCACGAAAATCCGCGAATAATTACCAATCCGGATGTCTGATAATGCAGGAACATTTGACCGGTGCTAAAAGCTTTTCCGGTACACTCAGGGTGCCAGGGGACAAATCGATCAGTCACCGGGCGCTGATGTTCGGCGCCATGGCCAGGGGACAGAGCGCTGTCCGGGGTCTTGCCAGCGGACTGGATGTCAGGAGCACTGCAGAATGCCTGAGAGCCCTCGGGGTGGAGATCAAGGCCGCCGGGCCTGAGACAGTACTGATCCGGGGCGCGGGCCCGAAAGGCCTCCGCGAGCCCGGCTCGGTTCTCGATGCCGGAAACTCGGGCACCACCATGCGCCTTCTCTCCGGGATCCTCGCCGGACAACCTTTCCAGACCACGATCACCGGGGACAAATACCTCAGGCAAAGGCCTATGCGGCGCATAATCGAGCCGCTCGAGAGCATGGGCGCCCAGGTCTTGTCAGCCGGGGGAGGGTTTCCCCCCCTGTCGATCAGAGGGGGCAGTCTCACGGGCATAAACTACCGGCTCCCGGTAGCCAGCGCCCAGGTCAAATCCTGCGTGCTGCTCGCCGGACTCTATGCCAGAGGCCGGACCACGGTGATCGAAACTGTGGCCAGCAGGGACCATACAGAAAGGATGCTGCCCCTCTTTGGAGTGGAGGTCAAACGGGAGGGCCTGGCTGCCAGCGTGGAAGGCGGCGCGGCTCTCGTGGCGGTAGACCTGGAGGTTCCCGGCGACCCGTCATCGGCTGCCTTTTTCGCCGCAGCCGCAGCTTTGGTTCCCGGAGGCGAGGTGCGGCTTGAGGGTCTGTGCCTTAATCCCACGCGCGCAGCCTTTTATGATCTGCTCGAGGCAATGGGCGCAAAACTGGAAAAGGAAAACCAGCGCACCCAGGCCGGGGAGCCAGTGGCTGATCTCATTGTGCGCCACAGCCCGCTCAAGGCGGCACAGGTTGACCGCACTGTCCTGCCGAGCCTGATTGACGAGGTTCCAGTGCTTGCGGTCCTCGCCACCCAGGCCGAGGGGCTGACCAGGATTCTCGATGCCGGCGAGCTGCGCCTGAAAGAGACCGACAGAATTGCCGCCATTGCCGGGAATCTCACCCGGATGGGAGCCCGGGTGCGCGAGATGGCCGAAGGGCTCGAGATCGAGGGCCCCTGCACTCTGAAAGCCTCCAGTCTGGACAGTTTCGGCGACCACCGTATCGCCATGGCCATGAGTGTGGCGGCCCTGGCGGCAGAAGGTGAAACAGTGATCGAAAACTCAGGGTGCGCCGAGATCTCTTTTCCAGGCTTTTATCCAACCTTGCGCAAGCTGGCTGGGCTTTACCAAACCGCTTAATATCCCTTACAAAGGGAGAATAAAATGACCTTTCGCAAGCCTCCCATTACGAGCCGCACCAGGGTGCTGGGAGTGATCGGCGACCCGATCGAGCACTCCCTGAGCCCGCTGATGCACAGCTATGTGCTCGAGCGCCTGGGTCTGGATTACCGCTATGTTGCATTTCACGTTTTGCAGGGAGAGGTTTCGGCTGTAGGCAAGGCTTTCAAGACTCTGAATCTTGCCGGACTGAATGTGACTCTGCCGCACAAGGAAGCGGTCCTGGAACAGATGGATCAGCTTACCGAGGAAGCCCAGGCTGTGGGGGCGGTAAATACGATCGGCAGGGATGAGGAGGGGCGCCTTGTAGGCCACAACACGGATGTGGCGGGGTTTCTCGGTTCCTTAAGGATTCGGGGCCTGGATAACAGGCTCACCGAATGCTGCGCGGTTGTGCTCGGGGCTGGAGGCGCCGCGCGGGCTGTGCTTTACGCTCTCGGCAAATCGGGAACCAGGCATATAATTCTTATCAACCGCACAATGAGCCGGGCCGAGGGGCTTGCCGGCTGGTTTGTCTACAACTTTCCGGAAGTGCCGGTTGAAATAATCTCCCCAGGCGACCAGAGCGGGCTCGAGAAAGCGCTTGCCAGCGCCTATATCACTGTGAACGTGACTCCGCTCGGCATGGCGCCGAATATCGAGGCCTCTCCGCTCTCTGAGGGACTCCTTCCCCCGGCCGGCACCGTAGTCTACGATACGGTCTACAACCCGGTTGTCACCCGGCTGCTCGCGGATGCCGAAAAGGCAGGCTGCATTTGTGTCGGCGGGCTGGACATGCTTATTATCCAGGGCATGGAATCCCTCTCCTGGTGGCTTAAGCGACTTGTCCCCTGGACTGAAATGATTGATGAGATCAGGAAAAAACTGCAAGCGGCACTTAAGGAAGGCTGATTACAGACTTTACCCGCCTGTCCGCAGCACACTCCGAACTATAAAGAGCCCTAACTCCAAACAGGGGCACATCCCGGGACCCGCCGTGAAATAGCTTCACTTCACTCTCCCGGCGGCATTACCAGCTATCTCATTGTGAGCCGGCGCTTTCTGCTTAAATATCAATAACTTGAAAAAATCCTCAACCACACGCCAAACCTGTTCGATACTTTTATCCCGGCAGGTCACCTGATCTCGACAATCTTTATCTTGAAAGTCAATTCTTTTTCAGCCAACGGGTTGTTGAGGTCAATATCAATACTGTCTTCTCTTATATCCGCAATCCTTGCCGGGATTTGTCTGCCGGTCTGGTCCTGAAGGGTTATTCCCATACCTATTTCAGCTTTAAAATCCTTGGGGAAGAAACTCCGGGGAAATGGCCTGACCAGGCTCTCATCCCGCATACCATAAGCATTTTCAGGCTTTATGACAACTTCCTTTTCCTCATTCAATTTCATGCCCTCTACCGCTTGATCAAAACCGGGGATTAATTGTCCGAAGCCCACTGTAAACTCTAGCGGCTGTCCCTCTCTGGACTGGTCGAATACAGTCCCATCCTCCAGGCTCCCTGTATAATCGACCTTGACTGTATCGCCTTTTTGGACGACCAGTTTTTTACCGTCTTCTCCCTTTGTTTGAGCATCCTTCTTACCACATCCATTGACCAGAACCAATCCGATTAATAAAAATAAAATCAACCCCGTTTTTTGCAGGGTCTCGAATGATCGGATTCTGCTCCACATTTCTCACTCCTTTTTTAAAAAAGTTTAAAACCGCCATATTTTGTCATATTTCCGTCTTCTCAATAGTATTGAATAGCAGCAGCTTTTATGATCATCCTCAAGATACCCTTTAAAACATTAAGGAGCAAGGAATTTCAGTGAAAATAAATTTTCAGATTCAGGCCCGCTTTAAGTACTCACGATAATGAAAATATTTTTTACCCGGTTAAGATGCCTATGTTTTCTCAATGTTTGACCACTTAATATTTAGCCTGAATCAGTATTCTCCCAACGTTTAACTGAGAAACCAGGGTAACCGATTTAATTTAAGCATGATAGAAGAAAAAAAACCTGCGTGGACTTGAAATTGTTTTTAACTTATGGCCTGTCCAATAACAAAAGAGCGGTCATTGTTCCTGAATGCAAAACTTTATACCTTGATTCTTCTAACCAATTGTCCCTGCTTAATTAACGCTGAGACACCACTGACTTTATGTATAAAAGAGACGGGTTGATAATCCGGATGAGTTTTCACAGATGAATATTAGAAATAAAGCACCTGAAAGGGATTTGGAAGGCAGATAGTACCCTGATAATCAAGGGGCAGTCTCCCACGCGAAAAAGCCCGGGCTGCCTGGTGACAGGCCGGCCGGGCTTTCTGTCTGTAAGATGTCGCTCAAGCTCAAGGTACGGTTGGGGTGTCGGATGACTCGCGGTTTTTATAAAAACGATCGTAGACTTCCTTCCTGACATAGAACCTCTCGCCCACCTGGACGTATTCACCCTCCGACACACCGCTCAAGATAAGATCGAAGCAGCCCCTGTTGACTCCTAGAAACTCTGGATGCAGATCGATAATCGTATCCGCGGTATCGCTGTGGAAGAACTTGTCGGTTTTATCGTAGAAGCAGCTATCGAGGACCACGAACTCTGCCTCGAGCCAGTAATTCCCGTCGGGGATAAACTTGAATGAATAATTATATGGGTTTTGATCCACTGTTATAAAGTAGCCGTAGACATCGTTTTCCGTGAAGATGTCGATAGTTTCGCCGAAGCGCAAGGTGACCGTAATCAGCCCATCGTCGAAATTGTCCAGGTTGTCCGGCGGGGGATAATCGCCGTCAGCCTCGAACTCTGCGTTGCCGTAGATGTCCCTGTAAAGCAAATAGATTTCTTGTTGAACGATCTTCTCGTTTTTGCAGGAGACTAAGAATACACCCATAACAGTGAGTGCGGCAAGGATGATAATAAGGAATTTTAGCTTCATCAGATAACCTCTTCTTGGGGGATTGGTTTGTTAAATTATAAGCCGACCAATGGGTGCAGAAAAATCTCCTTCTTGGTAACCGGGTCAAACGATGTATGGCGGTTACCTTTATGTTCCTTGCGCACAGAGTGAGAAAAACAAAACCCGGGTCTTCCAGAGGGTTAAATAAACAACCGCGAACAAGTATTACTTTCTCTGGCGGCCGCTGCTGCCTGAGGAGGATTTGGAACCTCCCGAGCTCCCGCTGCTGCGCGAGGACCCGCTACCGGAGGACCGTGCGCTCGGCGGAGGGCTCGAGCTCCGCGACCTTGATGGAGCACTGGCTGCCGGAGCAGGGGAACTTCTGCTGCTCGAAGGTCTGGTGGCGCTCGACGGGGTTGACCCTGAGGTTTGGCGCGAGCGGCTTGAGCCTGAGTAGGCGCCGCTGGGTGACGGGCTGCTTGATTGCCGGTCGCGAGTGTAAGTCCGGGTCCGGTCAGACTGGGTCGGGCTTGTCAGCCGACCGCTTGTGCGGTCTCTGCTCGTTGAGCGTCCGCTGTATTGCCCCGAGCTCGAGGGGGCTGTGTTCGAACCGCTGGAGGAGATATTTCTGTCACGGCTTGAGTTCGAAGGAATATACGCCCGGTCATCCCCGGATGAGCGCTGTCTCGAAAGGTCACGGTCGGCCCTTTCGGTGAGTGGGTTACGGCTGCGGTCCTGTGAGCGCAGGCGCTCTTCGGCGGATGACGATGTGGAAGTCGCTTTTCGTTTGCTGGCCGAGACACTTCCTGAGGTCGAAGCTCTATCCCTCGTGGAACTACCGGTTTCACCGGAAGCAGAGCTGACAGCCGCCCGGTTGCGGGTGAAAGTGCCGCCCGAGTTGTCGTCATAAGCGATCGAGCCGCCCGCACTCTTGACATCAGTACCGCCTTCGGTTGAGGAGACCGGTACCAGCATTCTGCTGTCGGCGGGTCTTGAGGAGTAGTATCCGCGGCTGCGGGATTCAGAGGCCACTCCGGTAGCCCGTAAGGAGCTGCTGTTTGCCTTTCTCCAGTTAGCCTCGCTTTTCACATCGAGATGATAGTTGACCCTGCTGGAGCCGACATAGCGGGTGTCGTAAAGTCGGGAGTAAGTCCGGTAATTATCATAATATAAAAATGTATTGTAAGGATGCCGGAAGTATGCTGGCGAATACCAGCCGTAGTCGACCCAGAAGCCCATGTTCCAATAGTTCCAGTATGGATAATAGCTGCAGTAGTAAGGGTCGTACCAGTCCGGGATAAAGTTCAGGTTGTAATCATACCACAGGTCGTAGGTAAAGGGCCAGGGGTCGTAGCGGTTGGGTATTCCATCCCCGTCAGTGTCCCACCATGGGCTGCAGTAGCGCGGATAGTAGACCTGATGGTAGTGGTGGCCCGGAGCGTAGATCACAGTGACATCACCCTCTTCGTAAAAGCGGGAATCCATGGCATCCGTGAAAAAGGCTTCCTCATAGCTGGTTTCGTCATTGAAAAAGACAATGCATTTAAGGTCCATGAAACCATATTCTTTTTCCTGGCCCCGGTACTCAGGGGTATAGTAACCGATAACGCGCAAGCTGCCGTGGTCCTCCATCTCGTTTATCCGCTTGCGGATGATCTCGAGTACCTCCTGGTTGCCAGGCCCGGCGTCCTCGTGAACCGCGATCTTGAATACTCTTTCGCCATCGGCGACCCCGATCACGAAATCCAGGTCATCATTATTATCATAGTCGCCCATTATCGGGGTGCCGATAAACTCGTCGGCCTTGTAATCCTCAGCCTTTGCAGGTTCTTTTTCCATTCTTACCGCGGTACTTCTGGCATTGGCCGAGCAGCCGACAAGAAATACCGCGGCCAGAAAAAAGGCCGGCACTAATGACAGGTGTAATTTTGAAAATATTTTCCGCAGCATAATTACCTCCTTGAAGAGTCAAAGATTCGTATAAAAAACATCTCAGGTCTTCAGGTTAACTGCATCTGGTTAGACGAAAGCAGATTCTGCATATTCAAAATTTTTAAAAGCTAGCCAAAGATATTTGAAATTTTCAGGTATATCCTATATAAAACAAGTCATTCGCAAAATTTAAACTTTCAGGCACAAAGTGGCAAAGGCACAAAGTTATTGTAACTGTTTATTATGAAATTATCAGGTTAAACGCCAAAAACAGTCGTTCAATTTTCGCCTTTCTTCGTGGATTTTC
>DATKXY010000255.1:0-11380 GCA_035528795.1 archaeon
GAACTGGAGGAAAACTCAGTCGGGAGATAATAAATTTAAAAACAGGAGCGCAGGGACATTTACTTGAAGTCATTGACACAGATGTGGTCTATGACAGGCAGAACTATCTGGGCTTCACGACTTTCGCCGGAGAGGCGGAATTTTACGATCTGAAAATATACACCCGGAAGTCGATATTTACGGTGGATCAATTCAGGGTACCGTTTAATTCCGAAGTCGGGATAAATGATGAAAAGATAAAAGATAAAGTATTCAAGCTGAGAATAGGGAAAGAGGAAATCGGTGGAAAAACCCGGCACATGTTGCTTTTTGAGGATGTTACGGAACATAAGAGGGTCGAGGAAGCTCTGAGCAAGAGCAAAGAGAGGTATCGTGATCTGGTGGAAAACTTGAACGATGTAGTTTATTCCACTGATAACAAAGGAGTTATAACCTATATAAGCCCGGTAATTGAATCGTTGTCCGGATACAGTACAAAAGAAATCATTGGCCGTTCTTATACTGATTTCATCCATAAAGGAGACTTGCCAAGAATCGCAGAGATGTTTCAGAAAGTCATCTCAGGCCACCCCGAACCTAGTGAGTACCGGATAATAACTAAAGCTGGCGAATTCCGCTGGGTGCGCACTTCCAGTAAACCGATATTCAAGGAAGGTCAGTGTATTGGTTTGCGTGGGATACTGGCAGACATCACGGGGCAAAAGAGGACAGAAGAGGCTTTAGGGCACCTGGTCGAAATGGAAAGACTGATTTTGTACATATCCACGGATTTTACCAATCTTTCCCTTGATGAGCTCGGTCCCGGGGTAAACCGTGCCATACGGATGACCGGAGAATTCTTTGGTGTTGACCACAGTTATGTCATTTTACTTTCAGAGGATGGGAAAAGGCTTGGCGCTGTACATGAATGGTGCGCTCGCGGAATGAAGCCGCAGATCGACAGTCTCAAGGGCCTGTCTGTTGAAGCTATCCCTTGGTTGATAGAACGCCTCCAGCGTTTAGAAAACATTCATATCCCAAGGCTGAGCGATCTTCCCCCCGAGGCCTCAGTTGAAAAAAAATATCTTCAAGAGCAAGCAATTAAGTCGATTCTTCTAGTACCGATGATTTCAGGTCGGTCTCTGGTCGGGTTTCTTGGTTTTGATTCTGTCAAGTCGGAAAAAACATGGCTGGCAGAGGACATTGAATCGCTGATCACAATTGGTGACCTTTTTGTAAATACTCTGGAGCGTAAAAAGGCCGAGGAGGCGCTTAAATATAGAGCTGAATTTGAAAGGGTAATCTCCAACATCTCCACCGATTTTATCAATCTGACATCCAGCGAAATCGACAGCGGGATAAGTCGTGCATTGCAGGCAATTGGTGAGTTCGCCGGTATCGACCGCAGTTATGTTTTCCAGTATTACAACAATGGGACGATGATGGATAACACCCATGAGTGGTGCAAGGAAGGAATCGGGCCACAAATCCAGAGACTTAAGGGAATGCCGGTTGAGATTTTCCCTTGGTTTCTGGAAATAATAAAGCGGCTTGACACAGTCTATATCCCTAAGGTTAGAAACCTTCCTCCGGAAGCGAGCGCAGAGAAGAAGGAATTCCAGGAAGAAGGGATCAGGTCGCTCGTTGCAGTTCCTTTAGTCTCCAGTGGGGTCTCAATCGGATTTTTTGGCTTCGATTCGGTACTGGAGGAAAAGACATGGTCACAAGACGTCATCACATTGCTTAAACTGGCTGGAAACGCCATTGCGAATGCATTAGAGCGCAAACGGGTGGAAGAGGCCTTGCGGGAAAGCGAAGAGCAATATAGAAGCATTTATGAGACCGCACTTGTAGGCTTATGGAGAACCGGAATAAATGATGGCAAGTTCCTGAAGGCCAATCTGACTGCGGCCAAAATGCTTGGATATGCAACTATAGACGACCTGATGGAAGACTGTATGGCTAGTGAGCTTTATTCTCCTGAGCGCAGAGCGGAATTTCTTGAAAAATTGAAAGAACAGGGGGAAGTTTCTGGCTTTGAGGCTCATTTCAAGCTTAAAAATGGGACAGAAAAAGACATTACAGTATCAGCCAAGATCTATCCTGAAAGTGGCTATATTGAAGGAGCTATAATAGACATTACCGGGCGCAAACGAGCGGAAGTTATCCAATTGGTGTTGTTCCGCATTGCCCAGGCGACATCCAAAGCCAAAAACATGGAAGAACTGCTTGCCATAATCCATCAGCAGGTGGCAACTCTCATGGATGCCGGAAATTTCTATGTCGCCCTTTACCACAAGGGAAGCGGTATCTATTCATTTCCGTATTTGGTTGATGAGTACGATAGTGTGGACTTTTTTCCTCATGAGCTCAGCAAGAGCCTGACCGACTATGTTCGGAGAACGGGGAAGCCCCTTTTAGCGGATGAACAGACGCATAGAAGTCTGATCAAAGCCGGAGAGGTCGAAATGGTGGGGACTCCTTCCCCGATCTGGATGGGTGTACCATTGAAAACAGCCAATAAGGTGATCGGAGTTGTCTCCGTTCAGAGTTACACCAACCCTTCAGCCTATACCGAAAGAGACCTTGAGATTCTGTCCCTTGTTTCCGGGTCGATCGCTGTAGCCATCGAGCGCAAAAAAGCCGAGGAGAAGCACCGGGAGAGCGAGGAGCGGTTCCGTCTGGTGACAGAGCTTTCTCCTTTCCCGATCTCCATTATAGATCCTCAAGGCAGATACCTGTACGTAAATAAAAAATTCACCGAGACTTTTGGATACTCGCTAAAGGATATGCCTAACGGCGGAGAATGGTTCAAGCTGGCCTACCCGGATCCGGAGTACCGTCGAAAAGTCATCTCCACCTGGAAATCGGACCTGGAGGAAAGTAGCACGGGCTTAGCCAGGCCGCGTACATTCAGTGTAAAATGTAAAAATGGTACAATCCGGGAAATTTTATTCAGATCGGTGACCATGAATAATGACAGACAGTTTATTATTTATGAAGACATCACTGAGCGGAAACAACTGGAAGAGGAACGAATTAAGGCTTCCAAGCTTGAGTCAATCGGGATACTTGCCGGGGGAATTGCCCACGACTTCAACAATATTCTGGCGGCGATCTTGGGCTATATCAACATGGCGAATATTGTCAAGGATAACACCATAAAGGTTAATGAATTATTGACCGCTGCGGAAGAGAATGTTCTGCGGGCAAAGGGCTTGACCCAGCAGTTACTCACTTTTGCCAAGGGGGGAGCGCCGAACAAGGCAACTACTTCGGTTTCAGAGCTGATCAAAGAGATTACCAGCTTCTCGATGACCGGTTCTAATGTTAGCTGCAGGTTCGATATTGCGGAAAATCTCTGGCCGGCTGATATCGACGAGGTACAGATCAGCCAGGTCTTCAACAACTTGATTATCAATGCAGTCCAGGCCATGCCGGAGGGTGGGACAATTGAGGTCCGGGCCGAAAATATTGTTTTGGGAACTGAGGTCGTTCTGCCGCTCAATGCGGGCAACTATATCAAGATTTCAATTAAAGATCAGGGAGTGGGGATCCCGAAAAAGCATCTGCCGAAGATTTTTGATCCCTATTTTACCACTAAACAGAAAGGCAGCGGTCTGGGTCTCACCTCCAGTTATTCGATCATCAAGAAGCACGAAGGACACATAACGGTTGAATCAGAGCTGGGTGCAGGCACGACATTTCATATCTATCTTCCTGCCCGTCCTGGAAAAATAGTGCAGAAAAAGGAAGCTGAGCCGGGAGTTCCTTTTGTTAGCGGGAGGATACTGGTGATGGATGACGATGAGATATTGAGAGATGCAATCTCCAGGATCTTGGTGCATTTTGGGAATGAAGTGGAAGATGCCGGTGATGGAACCGAAGCAATCGAGAAATACAAGAAAGCCAAAGATAATGACCGTCCATTTGATGTAGTAATTATGGACTTAACAATCCAAGGCGGCCTGGGAGGTAAAGAGACGATCAGGAAGATGCTTGAAATGGATTCCAATGCCAAAGTCATTGTCTCAAGCGGCTATTCTGATGATCCGGTATTATCCGACTTCAGGAAATACGGTTTCGTAGGTGCTACTCCAAAACCATATAATTATAAAGAACTGCTCAAACTGCTGAATAATGTGATATTAGGAATGGTCGATTAGTACATCTCAAAAGGAAGGTATCGAACTGGTTTCCGGATTATTAAATTCTCCAGCGCTGGATCGGATCGAACGGGTTCGGAAATCATATTCAATTTATATCTGTCGAATGTCGATTAAAACCGCTTGGATATTTTACCGTAAAGCCGCAGCCAGAAATAGAGGATCACTGCCGCCCAGAAAATTGTTCGCGCCAGATGAGAAATCTGGATCGACATAAAGGTTGCATCTAGTTTGTCGAGAAAAATGATGGACAGCCCGCTGGCCAGGATGATCCACGTCAGACTCACTTTCAGGCGGTGCGCTTGTGCTTTTGTCAATCTTATCGCTCCGGATAGAATGGGCAAGCGGTAATTTTAAACCACTCAATAAAAAAAACAAGAGGTGAAGGATGCGCATCCTGGTTACCGGAGGAGCGGGATTTTTAGGTTCGCACCTCTGCGATTACCTGATTGGAAAAAATCACGAGGTAATCTGCATTGACAACTTGATAACCGGCAGAATCGAGAATATCAATCATTTAATCGGTAATGACAAGTTCAGGTTCATCAAGCACGATGTCACCGAGTATATTTTTATTCCGGGAGAACTGGATGCAGTACTTCATTTCGCCTCCCCAGCCTCTCCGGTAGACTATCTTGAATATCCCATCCAGACCTTGAAGGTCGGGAGCCTGGGTACACATAAGGCCCTGGGCCTGGCCCGCGAGAAAAAAGCGCGCTTCCTTCTTGCCTCCACCTCAGAAGTCTACGGCGATCCACTGGTACATCCACAGGCAGAGGACTACTGGGGCAATGTGAATCCTCTCGGTCCCCGGGGAGTTTATGATGAGGCCAAGCGATTCGCCGAGGCCATGACCATGGCCTACCATCGCTACCATAAAATAGAAACAAGAATTGTACGGATTTTCAACACTTACGGCCCCCGCATGCGCCTCAATGACGGGCGGGTGGTGCCTAATTTCCTCAGCCAGGCTCTGGCCGGCAAACCGCTCACAGTTTACGGAGACGGTTCGCAGACCCGCTCATTCTGCTATTATACCGATATGATTGAGGGAATCTACAGGCTTCTGTTATCTAATGTCGATTCCCCGGTTAATATCGGCAATCCCAAAGAATACACTATCCTGGAGTTCGCCGAAAAGATTATCGGGATTACCGGCTGCTCAAGCGAAATAATCCGTCAGAAGCTTCCTGAAGACGATCCTAAAAGGAGGCAGCCGGATATCACAAAAGCGCGAAAGCTTTTAGGGTGGGAACCTCAGATAGACCTGGACCAAGGTCTGGCGAAAACGATCGAATATTTCCGCGGCCGTGTCTGAGCGGCTCCCCTCCAGCTTCCGGTAAGGTGCGAAAGCAAGGTCGCGCTCGGTTTTGCCCGCTATTTTATTCCGTGCTTTCTTTTGTATTCCGCCCAGTTCGCCTTGAGGTCCACAAACTCCTCGAAACTATGACAGAGGATAAAAGGGTTTGTCTCTTTTTCCCGGCCGATTGTCGAACTTGGAGCTGTTCCATAATCATGTCCCGGATAGACTCTGGTCTGGTCGTTCAGGGTCAGCAGCTTGTTATGCAGGCTGTCATATTCGGCCCTGGCGCCTCTTCCCAGGTCGGTTCCGCCAACCTTGCCCACGAAAAGAGTGTCCCCGGTGAGCAGGATATCACCGCAGAGCACGCAGATTGAATCCATGGAGTGCCCCGGGGTGTGGATGATCCTGAGCTCGAGCGCACCCAGTTCCAATGTTTCACCGCCTTCAACCAACATATCCGCCCGGGCTCCGGAGAGCTTGTGCATTACGAGGCAGGCAGATCCCTGCCGCGCGAGATCAGCTGCACCCCCTGTGTGGTCGTAATGGCCGTGGGTGGCGATAACGTATTCGAGTTTCGCCTGGTGACGGTTCAATAGCTCGAAAAAGAGGTCCGCCCGGCCTGAAGGGTCGACCACAGCAGCATACCCGCCGGGCTTATCCGCGATAAAATAGCCGAAATTACGGTCGCCGCCGGTTTCTACTTGCTCGAAGACCATTATCCCTCCGCTATATGGAGACTGAAAAATTTATACACAGCCACTTGCATTATTGCGTTTAAGCCCCAATAACTGAGTATTTTAGTTACTCGCCAACAGGGAATTCAGGAGTCATAAGTCAGAATATTTTTTGGAAATGATCACCAAATGTGTTTAGGCGCTTAATGCGCCTACATCGACAACAAATTGTCGATGTGAGAATACAGAATACAGGAGTCAGTAGTCAGAAGGTGTAGCAACTACACTTTTGGTAAAAAAAGAATCGCTCCTGTCTGGAAAAAGGAGTTTTAATGCTTTTTTCATTTCCTTCTGCAGTTAACAGTCTGATATGCGATCAAGGGAACTACCTGTCCCTCTTTGAAAGAGGGTTTAGCGGGGATTTATCCGTTTTTATTCTGACTCCTGTCTTCTGACTTCTGACTTCTTGGCTGGAACAAATTGTTGAATATTGACTGCCCCTTAGGGGCCACCTCTTGCGGGTACCAATCCCGGATGAGGCGTAGACTCCTTACTCCTGAAGCATGATTGATTTTTATCTGATCCAAAATTATAAATCGTAATTATGCACAATTATTTGAAGTCATGTATAAAATAATTTCTGCCTGATAATCAGCGGAAAATTTAAAGACCCGGTTTTTAGAATACTCAGTTGGTAGTTCCGCTGTCAAGTAAACAATGAGCCGGTATCCTTATGATGGTGGAGGAGGGTTTAGAGACCCGGTCTTGAAATTGGAATACCTGAGTTTAAGGAGCGCATGACTTCTTGATATCCTCAGAGTTCAAGCATCAGGGGAAAAACAAGCGCATTCCAGGGTCCGCTCCGGCCCTGAGGTTGATTGGACCGAAACCGGACTCAGGATTTGCATTAGCCAATCATCGGATGTATAATCAAAAAGAGGAAAAGTCATATCTGTTCAGGAATCAGAATCAGAGAGACAGAGATCCCGTAGGATAATTAAAGCGGTTTGGAGAAACCGGCGGAATCCGGGAAGTTTATTCTGCCGGGCAGCGCGGAATTCCGGCTCATGACCGCAGGATAAGTCTGTGATCACAACAACATCCTCTGTGCTCCAGATCTGGATGATTAAAGACAAAGCGCATTTGTGGAGAGTGGCGGCTTACGATGACTGTCCATAGCAAAGAAGACTTTCCGTCGAATTTTTCTGAGCTTAAGAAGCGGATAGAGCAGGATAAGCTCGAGCTCGAGCGGATGAAAGAAGAGCTTTTGGATGTAGGAACGGCTCTCCGGGCCGATTACATCCGAAGCATGCTTGGTAAAAGCAAGGCGCCCTCAGCTCTCGGCCCGCCCGCCGGACCGATGAACAGGATGTGCCTTAAGTGTTTCAATAGCTGCAAGCAGCCTGAGGCGGTCAAGATCTTCCACTGCGGGAAGTACGAGCCTCTGGTGTAAGCGCGCCAGAGATATTCAGATCTTGGGCCGGTTGGAGGTGAGCATCCTGCCTCCGTCCACGGGCAGAATAGTGCCACTGATCCAGCGGCTGGCATCACTGGCGAAAAACAGGACCGCATCGGCGATATCATCGGGCTTTCCGTTCCGACCCAAAATGTGAAGCGGTCTGAGCTTGTTGTAGAACTCTTCCACACCATCTGCGCCGAATATCGGCACCGAAAGCTCGGTTTCTTCAACCGCCGCGGGACAGACCACATTCACGCGGATATGGTCGGCGGCGTGTTCGAGGGCCAGGGTCTGACTGATCATCTGCACGGCGGCCTTGCTGGTACAGTAAAGGCCGGCTCCGGACATCGCCTTGAGCCCCGCTATCGAGCTGATTGTGACGATCGAGCCCCCGCCTCTCTGTTTCATGTGCGGGATGACCGCCACGCTGAAGCGCCAGGGGGCCCAGACATTGGTGCGCATCAGCAGCTCGTATGTTCGATTATCGGCTTGAGCCAGCTCATCGAAACGCATCACTCCGGCATTGTTCACCAGCACATCGATCCCGCCGAGCCTGTTTACGCAGGTTTTGACCAGGCCCAGGATCTGGGTCTGATCAGTGACATCGCAGGGAAGGGGCAGGATCTGTTCCCGGGCCCCGCCGGTCAAAGCTGCCGTTTCCTCGAGTTTCTCCATCCTCCTGCCGCAGATTACCACCTGTCCGCCCTCCTTGATAAAGCATCGGGCGATGGCCCTCCCGATGCCTGTGCCCCCGCCGGTCACTATCGCCACTTTTCCATTCATAGCGCCCATGGTTTACCTCCGCAAGTTGGACTGGGTAACGCCGGGTCGTTTCTTTGCACCGGCCGGTACGGAATCAGCTTAAGGTTAAATGCAGAAAACGATCAAAGAGCTTGTATGCCAGCCTTGAGATTGCGGCCTCGTATTTGAGGATATCAGCTATGACAGCGTCCGGATCGATATCAGGACAGGCCTCGATCCCGGCTGAGTTTTCCTGGAGCCAGCGGCGGATATGACTGCCGGTCACCTCGAGATGAAACTGCAGGCCCCAGAGGGTTTCTCCCAGCCGGAAAGCCTGGTTCGGATAACCGGGCGAGCCGGCCAGGCGCACCGCACCCCCTGGCAGGTCGAAAGTCTGAGCATGCCAATGAAAAATTTTCAAGGTTCGCGGGAATCCCTCGAATAGCCTGTCCTGCCGGGCCTCCCGGGTCAGAGTTACATCATAGAAGCCGATCTCTTTGACCGGGCCCGGGTAAACAGGCGCGCCGAAACTCGCCGCCATGAGCTGGGCGCCGAGACAGATCCCCAGAGCGGGGACACCCGCCGCAGCGGATTCCCGGATCAGCCGCATCTCCTGGCTCAAATGCGGGTAAATATCAGCCTGGTCCACATTCATCGGGCCGCCCATAATGAGCAATCCGCTGTATCTCACTGCTTCCTCCGGGATTTTCCCGGACCGGTAAGTGCGCACCAGCTCGGTCTCCATCCCACTGCGCTCCAGAATATGCGCGAAACATGCCGCATCCTCGCTTTCAACATGCTGGATCACCAGAAATGGTTTGGACATCATCCCTCTTCAGTATCAATCACCGGGCAGGTTCTTGTACCAGGTCCGGTACATGGCTGCCGCTGTGAGCACAAAGACGAGAGCCAGCTTCCAGAACATCGACCAGTCGTGAAGCATGAAAAAGACCGGCATCATGTTCAGTGAGAAAAGGCAGACCGCTCCTATCGAGCAGTTTAATATGTCGAGGCCGCACATTTTTTCTTTCCGGAAACCGGACCAGCGCCCGGTGACTCCCTGGTGTATGGGTTTCCAGAAACCCCAGGGCTGGGTCCTGCGGTAGAACTCCAGCAAGGTTTCATTCCCTGTAGCAGGTGTCAGGAGGGCCACTGCGACAGAGACCACGAATGAAACCGCAACCATCAGGAAGTAAAAAGCATAGTCCGGCCAGACATAGCCGAGGTTGTTCTGGATCACTTTCTGGACCACAGCTACCAGGAAGGCGGAGATCATGCCGAAAGCGAAGCCCCAGCCGTTGAAGTGCCACCAGTACCATCTGAGCACCAGCGGTATGAGCATGCTTCCGCCCAGAATGCCGAAAACCCAGATCCCGAGCTCGAACAGCCCGTGCATGGACAGGCCGAGAAGGACTCCGAGCACGACAAAAATGATAGAGCTCACGTAGGTCACGCTAAGAAACTCACGCCGGCCGACCTGGCGCCTCAGGTGGCGGATATAAATGTCCCGGATCACATAGGAAGTCCCGTTGTTGATACTGATAGAGAAAGTGGACATGAAAGCGGCGAGAAAGCCCACGAGAACGAATCCCTTGACACCCCAGGGCAGTATTGTCTGGATCATCTGCGGCAGGACCATATCCGTGTCCCTGATATCGATACCCGGAGATGCCAGGGCGAGCAGGGTTATTCCCACCACCAGGGTCCACTTGGGGAAGGTCAGCAGCTCGTAGCCCGCTCCCTGCTTACAGGTATCGCGGGCGCTTTTGGTGGAGAGCATGAACTGTGTCCCCGGCCCCATGCCCGGGCCGCTGACAAAGGAGAGGAAGGCCTGGAAGCTCCACATCATCACCCAGGGCCAGAAAATCCCGAATGCGCCCTCGGGATAGCCTGCCAGGGCAATATCCGACATATATTCGATCCGCAAGGTGGGCCGCAGGATATCCCAGCCTGCCGGGGTGTGCGCGGCGATGAAGTCGGCGCCCACGCTGACAAAAGCCACAACCGAGATATAAACCGAAGTGAGAAAGAGGATGAAAGTCTGGATCAGGTCAGTATAGGCCACGCTGAAAAGACCCCCCAGCATGACATACAGGGCCGTGAAAGCGATAATCAGGATTCCCCAGAGCTGCGCATTGGCAGTCAGGTCAGCGGAAAGAGCCGGTACGAAAGCCGAGACAAACTTGCCCACCCCGACAAAGGCATAAGCGACATAGCCGATCAGCGAGCCGATAGAGATTAGGGCAATAGTGAGCCTGGGCAGCTCTCCGGTCCAGCCCTCTCCGAAGCGGAAGGTCATCCATTCTGCGGCTGTGACCACATTGGAGCGGCGGATCCAGCGGCCCAGATGGCACATCAGGGCCACGCCCCCGACCATCCAGATGTTATAATAAAAAGAGCGCACACCCATGAAGTAGAGAATGGAGACATTGACCATCGTGCCGGTGATATCGATCGAGGACATGCTGGAGCTCATGGCGGTGATCCACCAGGGGATCCTGTGCCCCCCCAGGAAATAGCTCCGCACATTGTCCGAGGCCTGTTTGCGGTGCAGGAGGCCCACAGCCAGCATCACTAAAAAGTAGCCGAGTATGATCGTGTAATCCAGGGCAGTCATCCGGGTCTCTTCAATCGGGGTTCGGTTTTCTCTCTCCGGAAAGTATTCGCTTTCCGGTGTGCCTGTGGATAAAGGTTATAAAATATACAGGATCGGAGGGGTGTGAAAGATTTTTATAAGCTCTGGTGCGCGCCTTGCCAGGGGAATGCTTAAGGGTGATTGGAAGAGAATAAAATTGTATGTTTTTTAATCTGGATTATTCACAAAATTTAGTAAAAGGGAATAAGCTTTCGGTTTCTCAAGCATTTGCTCTGGACCGGATAAGAAGTCAGAAGGCAGAATACAGGAGTCAGAAGGTTAAAAACTCTGGTGATCATTTCCAAAAATATTCTGAATTCTGACTCCCGGCTCCTGAATTCCAAAAGGTTATTATAAAAACTTCCGGTTGTCGTTTGTTCACAATAGTCTGGAGCAGCGCCAAGTTTTATGAATAATCCGGGT
>DATKXY010000256.1:0-5216 GCA_035528795.1 archaeon
AATTTTAGATTCTTACACATTTCATTCTGAGAGATTATCTCTCAGAATTTTCTAACTGACTGATAAATAAAGTGTTCCAGGCTCAGAGGCACAAAGGCACAAAGGCACATAGAGAACTTGAAAATCCACGAAGAAAGGCGAAAATTGAAAGACTGTTTTAGGCGTTTAACCTGATAATTTCATAATAAACAGTTACAATAACTTTGTACCTTTGCCACTTTGTGCCTGAAAGTTTATATTTTGCGAATGACTTGTTTTATATAGGATATACCTGAAAATTTCAAATATCTTTGGCTAGGGCTTGACAGCAATTATCATCCTGGCCTGGGGGGTCAGATCCACCTGTCTTTCATAGCTGAAACCTGCATCATCGAGCCAGCTTTTCACCTCACTGGCCGTATAGCATCCTCCTGAGCTGGTTCCCACAAGCATGTTGACCGCAAACATGCTTGAATGTGGCGGATTGATGCGGTCTTCATCCAGCAGGAAATCCTTGACTATTATTCTGCCTCCATGCTCCAGGGCGCTGAAAGAACGCCTTAACAGGAGCCGGTTACCCTCGCCTGACAGGCTGTGGATTATATTGGAGATAAAAACCAGGTCGTAGCCTGAGCCGAAATCAACTTTCAGGTAATCGCCTTTGATAAAGCTGATCCTCTTGTCAAGCTGCGCCTCTTTCACCTGTCCGCTCGTGATTTCATCAATCACCTCCGGCAAATCGAGGACTACCGCGGAGAGGTTCGGGTTGATCCGGCAGAAATGGACCGCATAAGTTCCGGGCCCCCCGCCGAGATCGAGCATCCGGCGGTAATTACCCAGATCGATATTCCGGGCGACCTTCTGTGCAGAGAGCCCGGCAGTATTGCTCATCCCGAGGATAAAATTGCGCCACAGAGTCTTATCGTCAACTGACCGGGGACCCTCGGCTGGTCTGCCTGTTTCGAGAACCCTGGGCAACTGGACCCACCGGCTGATCAGATTACCGCTATGCGCGATAATATCACCCTGGAAATAAGGCCTTCCCCGCACGAGTAATTCGCTGGCCAGCTCGCTGTTCGAGAATCTGCCGGAACCGGTCTCGAGGAGGCCCATACCGGCAAGGGCATGAAGAAAGATCTCTGTGGCCCGCGGGTCGAGACCGAGGCTGGAGGCAACCTCATCGGCGCCCAAGGGCTCCTTGTCAAGCAGGGTAAAGAGTTCCAAACTGGCTGCAGTGGAGAGCACAACGGCGCCCTGAAATCCCCGGGCAATGGCCGTAAGATTGTCTATCTTCCTGTACAGGGCAGCTAGATCGTTTTCCACGAGATTTCTCCTTATTCCGGCCCCTCATTCAGAAACGCTGTCGAAATATTCCTTGATAGTCCAGACATAATCGGTCCCCAGCTTCCGCAAAAGAGCGGGCGTCGTGCGTACCGGATCTTTGCCTGCCGGCGTTATGCGGCCGAGGGCGTGTTCCGAGGTAAAGCTCAGGACGCCTGTCTGCCAGGCGTAAAGCCCGGCTATTGCGCCATTTGCCGAGCTCACCTCCTTGCCCTCCGAGATGCGCCAGACATACCGCTTGGCAAAGAATTCCTTGATAAACCGGTCCTGCTTTTCCGCCAGTCCCTGAGGCATTGAATCCGGGACCGCTTTAATTATCAGCAGGTTGTCGGAGAGTCTGGTCAAACAGTGGAAATCAAAGAAAAAGTCAAGTCCCCCGCCGCCGGAAACCCAATTGCGAATGGCCCGCTGCACTGCGGCCACCTCCGGCTCGCTCATGGCCCTGTCCCACTCATCCTGCTGGTAATCGTCCCAGTTGCGGTTCAAGTCCACATCGTGCATGTTGTAGCGGTAACCTCCCCTCGAAGTTGCATCAGGATTCATCAGCGGCACGAGATGGTAGACAAATTTTTTGAGCACTGTTTTGGCAGAGTCGCTCTTTTCGAGAAGCGCCTCGACTATTCCCTCGCACACCGGGCCTGCGGCCATCTCGTAGGCGTGCTGAGTCCCGGTAATCCAGACCACCTTTTTCCCGCTATCGTCCACTCCCGGGTCGGTCACTGTTATCTGGAGGATCGGACGGCCTTCCACTGACATCCCGATCGGCTGCCAGGAGAATTCGGGCCTGTCCTCCCAGCGGTCGAGAAACTGCTCCAGGTTTCGCATGGTGTAAGGGCTGGCCCAGGCAAGATAGATCGATTCGGATTCAGGAGTGAACCGGGCTACGAGGGCCGCTGTTTTCGGGTCGTAGCTGTACTTGGCCTCTGTGAGCGGCCGCCAGTCCGGGTTGTTGTAGTAGGTATTGGCCATCAGGGTAAAATGCTCGTCGAACGAGTAGTCATCTGCATAGGGGGTCACCGATTCAGGGACCGGCCGGTTGGGACCGTAGCCGTAAATTCGCAGGCTCAGGGGCACATTTTTGCAGTTGTCGATCCGGAAGAAAAACTGCCCCCCCCACTCGAGGCGGAAAGCGAAAGTTTCCTCCGATTTGATAAAAATTCCGGTTTTGCCGCCCTGGAAATAATCCGTTATTGCAGGCCCGAGGTCCGTATCCGGTAACACCTCGATACTCGTTGTGGCCTGATCCCGCTCTCCTCGTTCATTCTCCACTATCAGCTTAACATTATAAGCTCCCGCCCGGTTGAATACATGGCTCACCGTATCGCCGGTGGCATCCACATCGACCAGGTCCATATCGTTAAAATCCCAGTAAATGCCGTAAAGTTCGGCGCCTCTGCCGGCAACCGAAGAGCCGGCGTCAAAATGCACTCTCTCCCCTGCTTTAACCCGTTTGGCGCTGACTTTAATTTTCGACTTGATCTCAGAGTCAGCGGCAAACACAAAGCCGGTGCAGGCAAAGAGCATAAACAGATGAAGTGTGAAGATATTCCTTATTTTAAGCATGCGAACTCCTCAAAAGCGTAAAAAGTATTATGCAACCGTTCTGCGGGCCTGGATTCAGGCGGCTTCAAATGGGACCGGTCCGGCCAGCACCGCTCCCTCCAGGCTTAAACTGGAGCGATAGGCCAGAACCTCGACCCCTTTTTTAATCACCCGCCGCAGGGTTTCTCCATACTCAGGGTCCACATGGTCTGCGGGCCGCAGGATTTCGCAGTCCGGCCGCTGGACTAGAAAAAAGATAACCGCCCGCGCACCATGTGAAACGAGCCTTTCAAGCACCTCGAGATGCTTTCTGCCCCGCAGGGTCACAGCATCCGGGAAAAACGCCGTGCGGTTTTGAACCAAAGTCACATTTTTTACTTCCACCCAGCACTGCCCGCGCCTCCGATCTTCGAGAAGAAAGTCGAGCCGGCTTCCTTTCTCAGCCCCTGCCTCGCGGCGCAGGCTCTCGTAACCCGAAAGCTCGGGAATTTTCCCGACTCTCAGCGCCGCCTCTACAAACCGGTTGGGGAGTCCTGTATTGACTCCGGCCCAGCCGAATTCTCCATCTGCGACACGCACCATTTCAAGGCTCAGAGGGAACCTGCGGGAGGGATTCCGGCTGTCCGAAAGAATCACTTCGCTCCCCGGATCGCTGACGGTCAGCATGCTGCCGCTGTTCGGCACATGTACGGTAACTGTTTCACCGCCTGGAGCCAGGGTTATATCAGCCAGGAACCTTTTGTAGCGGCGGATCAGCCTGCCCTTTAAAAGGGGCTTGTCAAACCGCACGAGCACATCCTGCATATTTTCTACCCGCCAATCGCCGCTTTGAGCCATTCCTGATAACCGGGAGCCAGGGCCCATTTAAGAATTACATCCAGAATGACCAGGACCAGCGCATAAAAGGAGAGCCGCAGTATTTTGCTCTTTTTTTCGCCCCCTTGCCTGTGGACAATGACAGCCCCCAAAGCTGTGCCCAGCATGATATATCCGACTACCCTCAGAACGGACCATACAGGCCAGGAAAGCAGGAGAGCGATCCAGGAAAAGTGGGCCTGAGACAGGAGAGAGCCCACATAAAAATTCATGTGCCCCAATAACGCAGCGCCCATCACCAGGCCTAGAAAGCCGCCTGAGATCAGGCTGGCGACTATAAAAACGACAAAGTTCTTGATATGTATCGGTAAAAAAAGCCTGATATCTCCCTCCGGGCCTGTTCCTGTGCGAACCCAGGTCATCATCTCCTGGCGGTAGGCGATCCCTTTCCAGATTTTTTTCCCAATTAATTCAGGCCAGCCCAGGGTGAGCAGGATTTGAACCAAAGTGGTAACAGCGGCCCAGATTAAAGCCAGCCTTACCGCAGCCCAGTAGTCGCCCCTCCTGAGAGGCTGCAAAAAAATGAGGAAAAAAACCGCCCCGTTAAACGCCGGCAAAAACCAGACACCCGGCAGCGCAAGGCATACCAGATGTGTCAGGATAACGCCGGCAAAGATATAGGCCAGGGCGAAAGACACAGACCCGGACCTTTTTTCCAGACCCGCAATGACCATTTTCTCCGGCCCTCCTTAATCTCCATGGATAACGGGGAAAAAACTCCGTTTCCCCTTTGCAAATTTATCATTCTTCAGTCATTCCGGCAAAAGCCACTGAAAAGCCGGGACAGGGTTCCATATCATCTTTATCATGCATAACTATAAAGAGTTTGACCGCCCTGTCAAGAGCATCAGCCCCCGGGTGCAAGGCTTTTTATCTGAATATTCCGGCAAATCCCAAGGAAAAAACAAAGCCCGCAAGGAATGGAATACCGATCGGCCGGGATGGTTAAAGCGCCAAAGACGGTTTTTGGGAGAAAAAGGCGGCGCCTCTATTTTGGCAGCGGAGAAAAAAGACGGCAAACAAAATACCAGCACATAAAACAGCCGGCTTTCGGCATTCTTTTTTCTGCATCCAGGGAGGGTAACTGTGAATTTCAGCGGGAGAGCAATTTGGAACGATTCCGCGAAATGTCGCTGGTTAACTGTCTTTTTAAATAATCAACCAGACGTTCAAAAAGGTTGATATTCTGAAGGCGATTACAGACCGGACAGATGATTGTGGATGGACGAACTTTTGAACCGCAGTAATAGCACTTCATGGGATAACCCTTGAAATTCAAAGCCGATAATATGGTGAATAGACGGGCTTCGTAAAATGCTCTTTGACTATATATAATAACTCGATAAAGCTCCAGTCAATACAGCTCAAAGGCGCGCCATTAGAGGGTTTTAAAAAAGGGGCTCGGTAAGTTTTTAAGGCGTGGGAACTTGCGGCCGGGAAAAAAATGACTTTTTTTTAATTTTTTTTTTGACTTTTTT
>DATKXY010000257.1:0-3374 GCA_035528795.1 archaeon
GTAATCCGGGTCTATTGAGGAGCGTACCTCTTCCAGGAGCGCGGAAGCTTCCTTTCTTCGGTTCTCATCAGGCAGCTTCCCGATCATCTTCTCGGCAGTGGCGAAATAGCGCAAATCGTCGACACCCTCGCGGATACACTCCCACTGGACCGAGGGGACGAGCATCCTCCAGTCATCCGGGTGCTGGTACACCACGCAGCGGTCAGGGTTGTAGAACCAGTAGTTGTACATCCAGAAGAAAGCGCCGCTGCCGCGGACCTGCCATGGCATGCAGCCCATCCTGAAACGGGCATAGTTTACAGTGCCCATCGAGCCGTAAACATAGAAATCCTTGCCGTATTTCCGGACCACTTCCCGGACCCCGTCGAAATCCCCGTTGGCCACGATGATATCACACTGCGGCGCCACCTGCTCAGCGAGCTCCCGCTTGTCCATCACCACCCCGTAGACCCGGGTATTCGGGAAGTTTTTCTTTATCATGTCGTATCTGTGCTTGCCCCTTTCGAGCAGGCCGTGGGTGGGCTCGTCGTAGATCAGGATGACCAGTTCCTGGGGCCAGCCCATCTCGTTCCAGTGGTCGTGGAGCTGGCGCAGGCCGCTGATAAAGAGGCTGTCCAGGCGCTCGCTCATTGGCGGGCCGAGGAATGTGATCGTACGCGAGGACCAACCCTCAGGAGTCGGAGCGACCGTGGTGTCTATCGGCAGTCCCATCACCTCGGCGATCCGAGTTTCGTAATGCATGAAGCGGTCGTTGCCCAGGCTGACTACCACCGGGCCTTTCATCCCCGCATCATTTATCTGCTGCATGATCCTGTCCATGGCCGTAAAATCGAGAACCATCCGGTCGCCCAGGCGGGTTATCCCGATAGGCTCCTCGACCCACTCTCCCCGCCGTCGCAGCATGGTTGTATCCCTGACCGACCACTCCCAGGTAAAAAACTGGATGGCGTCGATTCCGTGCTGCTTCATGTCCTTGTACCAGCCGGAAGGCAGGTCGGCCAGGCACATGAACACTCCGGCCATGATCCGGTTGTCTTCGAGTTTGAAAGGGTAGATCTCGCAAGAGAGATCCAGCCTGGCTCTCCGGCCGGCAGCCTCTACGACCACACGACCGGAATACCGTCCCGGGGCCGCATCTTCCGGGGGATGGACAGTCAGCCAGAAAAACCGTGTATCCGCAGAATCAATTTCCACAGGCGCAGATAAAAGGTACAGACGGTTAGGATTGGTGGTGTCCGCCAGGCTCTCCACACTGTAGAGCTTGCACCAATCGATCGGCAGGCTGCCTTCGACAAAACGTACCTCGGCATTAACCGGCTTTCCTGCCCGCACTGCGAACGCGGCCGGCTCATACTCCCCAGGCGTCACTTTCACTTCGAGAGCAGTTGACAGCATTTCTGGAGGCTTTTCGCTCCTGTCCATCGGCTTGAGGCATGGGTGCACCCAGACCTGTAAATTCACGGAACCGGTGGGAGCACAAGAGAGAGCCAGGATCTGAGTCAGCAGTAATATCAGCTTTTTCATAGGACTGAACCTCGCACAAATATAAGGTTGTAAATAATCATGAAGCCGGCAAAGCAATCTGTCCAATATGCCGGTATAAATTTTGACAGGTCGATCTACCCCAATAATGCTACCGCTAATCATGAGAGAATTCAAGCATCTGTGGATAGCGAGGAAGCATAGCCTCTGATTTTCTTGATTCTCTCATAATTTCCGGACTCACAGTCAGGGGGCAGGTCAGAAAGAAAGTGTTTTAGTTTGGAGACATATTTACTACTCAGGTCATAAAATTGTTTGCATCTATCCGTAAAGGAAATTCTTTTTCTTCTTTTGGTGGCAAAAGAAGCAAAACCATTTCTTTTTAAACAAAAAGAAACAAAAGTTAATCCTGGCATTTAAGTCCTTTACTCCGCTTCGCCAAGCTCGCCTGGCGCGATAATGCTGCGCAAAGGCCTGCCGGGGCGTTGTACATCTAGTATGGCGATGATGGAAATTACTTGTCTTCTACACGCTCCAGAAACAGGGTCCCCGGACTTCAGGGCCTCTTATGGCCTTTAGTTTCACCTGGGATGGCTTTATCATCCCAGGTAGCTGCGCTAAAAACTCTTTTCGGCAGTTGTAAAAGCTTTCTCTCGGAATATTTCAATCATAGCTACATAAAGTAAGCCGCTGGCGCCTTAAGTTTAAAAATTGACACATAGTAAATCATCCCTGTTTACTCGACTTTTATGAATAACCAAGGCTGAATCATATACACAACAATACAAATGGAAACACTTTAATGCTCCCTGCAGTAAAAGCACATTATAGGACTGAAAGCGCGAATGTCGGGCAGAAAAAAGGACGACCGCCCTTTTTAAACGGGCACGACCGTCCTTTTTATCTCTGCAGCTCAGGCACCACAACATCCGCCCGGCGCTCGCGGGCGAAACGCAGTTTCATGTCGCCCAGCCAGGGGTCGGGGTGCGTCTGGTTGAGGTCGATATCGACCCAGGCCACCGAGGGTCTTTTCTTGGCCTCGGCGATTATCTTGCCCCAGGGATCGTAGACCGCGCAGGGCGGTGTCTCTCCATAGGAGCAGCTGACAAGGTAGACCTGGTTCTCGATTGCCCGGGCCTCGGTGAGAGTGGAAAAACCGTCCCAGATCGGCATGAAGATGATCTCAGCGCCTTGCACGGCGAGAGCGCGTGCCGGGTCAACGTACTGCACGTCCCAACAGATCATCATCCCGATCCTCCCGAAATCGGTGTCGAAGACCGGGTAGGAATCACCCGGGGTGACTCCGGCCTCGATCTCCTCGCGCGGCAGGTAGACCTTGTGGTATCTTCCAGCCACCCTTCCCTGGCGGTCGATCAGTACGGCCGCATTGTAAATAGCGTTACTGTCACGTTCACCCAGCGAGGCCACGATATACATCCCGTAATTGCGGGCGAGTTCCCCCAGGCGTTTAGTGGTCGGACCGGGCACTGGCTCGGCGATATCGGAGTACCCCGGCCGTCTGTTGATCCCCACCATGTTGATCCCCTCGCCCAGGCAGACAATGTCGCAGTGGTCCTTGCCGGCCTCCTCGACCATCCTGCAGAACTGCTCCACGCTCTCCGCGCTGCTGGCAGTCCCGCTGGGGTAGCAGTTGACAGTCGCCACCCGAACCCTCCGTTTCGGAATGTCAGAAGCCTGGGCCAGCGAGATACAGTCCCACCAGACCCGCCCCTGGGGGCAGAAACTGAGGTAGAGCTCGATATTGACCGAGACCGCCTTATCCGGCGCGCGGAAAGTACCACCCGTTTTCCGCCACTTGCCGGTCCCGGGGATTTCCGGCACGTACTCGGGCTGTGCTACCCGGCTGCTGTCCGCTCCCCGCCAGTCCAGCC
>DATKXY010000258.1:0-21802 GCA_035528795.1 archaeon
CCCCGTAAATATCCACCTCGCAGGCGACCGGGATTCCCCGGCTGGCCAGCCTGGAATTGACATAGCAGGGAACGAACTCGAAATATTTTTCAAAAGACGGCCAGCATTTGTTGGCAAAGGCTACGAACCGGGAAGCCCCGCGCTTTTTCTCGTAAAAAGAAACCAGGGCGCATTCGAACCGGGCGAGTTTTTTTATCAGGTCCGGATAGGTGTTGCCGGCCCCAAGCTCCCGCTCCATATCCCGGGCTACTGTCTCCACTTCCGGTCTGCCCTCGGCTTCGAGATAGATGTCGTAGAGATCGAGCTCGCTGTTCTCCATAATCTCGACCCCCAGATCGTAGAGGGGTTTAAGCGGAGCATTGCAGGCTAAAAAATCCTGGGGCCGCGGGCCGAAAGTGATAATTTTTAATTGCTTCAAGCCCAGAACCACACGGGCCGCAGGGATAAAATCCTTTATCCTGACAGCGACCTCCTCTGCAGAGCCCACCGGGTTCTCCGGAATGTATGGCCGCAATCCTCTAAGCGCACAATTGTATGAGGCGTTGAGCATGCCGCAATAAGCATCGCCCCTGCCGAGGTACAGGTCATCTTTGCTTTCCTCGGCAGCGGCGCAAATCATTACCGGTCCCTTGAACCTTTGCGCCAGAAGGGAAATCGGCCCCTCCGGTCCGAAATTACCCAGGAAAATAACCAGCGCATTTATCTTTTTGTCCTGGATTTCCTTTTCCACTCCTGACAGATCAAGCTCATTTTCGACCAGCGTCTCGCATGGCCAGATAGAAACCCCGAGCTTCGTGCATTCTTCAACCAGCCGTTCTTTCCTTGCCAATGAGAGCTCACTCGGGAAACAGTCTCTGCTCACTGCAACAAGGCCCAGATTGACCTGCGGGATGTTGTTCATTTCCCCTCCTTTTAGTGACGAGACATAAATTTTCTGAGATTTTATGCATTTTTTAGTGACGTGACGCTTCCCTGACCAGAGTGGTCTAGCCGATCTTCCGGGTCTTTACGGGTTCCTTTGCCCAACCCTTAGAGCCTCTGCCTTTCCTCTGCAGTCTGCTCTTCGATGAATCCGGCAAGCTTCGAGTACTTTTCGTACAGGGCAGTGTATTTTTCCACCCAGAAGAGCCTCGGTTTGTAATATTTTTCAAACCCCGCGCCCATGGCTTTTTGCGCCTCGCCTACTGTCCGGTATATCCCGCTTACCACTGAGGCGAACATGGCTGCACCCAGGGCGCAGGCTTGTTCTGAGGCAGCCACTTTGATTTCCCTGTTTAAAACATCCGCCAGGATCTGCATGGCATAGGGCGACTTTTTAGCTACTCCCCCGAGGGCGATCACATCCCGAATAGGTATGCCCTCTTCTTCGAACCTCTCGACAATCTTTTTCGAGCCGAAAGCGGTCGACTCTACCAGGGCCTTGAAGACCCTGGGCGCCGTGCTGCCGAGATTGAGACCGGTGATTGCGCCTTTCAGGAGCTGATCTGCATACGGGGTCCTTCTGCCGTTGAGCCAGTCCAGCGCCACGATGCCCGAGTCCTCCTCACCCAGCTTCCCGGCCTGGTCTGTCAATTCCCGGTAGATATTATCACGGATCTCCCGGCAAAGCTGCTCCCGCTGATCAGCGTCAATCTTACCGCTTCGGGCGAGGATATTCTGGACCGGCCAGTAGAGCAGGTCCCTGAACCAGGCATATACATCACCGTAAGCCGATTGGCCAGCTTCCATGCCGAGCATGCCTGGAATGACAGAACCATCGACCTGCCCGCAGATGCCCCGGACAAGCTTATCGCCGATTTCCTCCACCGGAGCCACCAGCATGTCGCAGGTCGAGGTTCCGATAACTTTAGTGATTGTATAGGGCTGGATCCCTGCTCCCACCGCGCCCATATGGGCATCAAACGCTCCGACACCGATCGGGATGCCCCCGGCAAGGCCCAGCCTGCCGGCCCATTCAGCGCAGAGATAGCCTGCCGGCAGATCAGCGGTATAAGTCTGACTGTAAAGCCTTTCCCTTAATCCGGCGAGCCGGGGATCGAGCCTGACCAGGAACTCCTCGCTCGGCAGGCCGCGGAAAGACTCATGCCACATGGCCTTATGGCCTGCTGCGCAGCGGCTCCGTTTTATTTCAAAGGGATCTTTGTTCCCGCTCAGCAATGCGGGAATCCAGTCACAGTGTTCGACCCAGGAAAAAGCCGCATCCCGCACTTTCTTATCCTCCCGCAGCACATGGAGGATCTTGGCCCAGAACCACTCGGATGAATAAACTCCGCCCACATACATCGTAAAATCGGTACCGCCCCAGGACCTGGCGGTGTGGTTTATCTCCACTGCTTCACGGACAGCGGTGTGGTCTTTCCATAAGATAAACTGGGCATTGGAGTTGTCCCTGAACTCATCGATAAGACCCAGCGGCACTCCCCTTCGATCCACAGGTCCGGGTGTCGAGCCGGTGGTATCTACCGAAATCCCTTTGACCGCTTTGCCTGCGCCAGTGGGGGCTTTTTCTAGGGCCTTCCTGACAGAGATCTCCAATCCCTCCAGGTGGTCTAGAGGATGCTGACGGAAGCGGTTTTCCACCGGGTCGCAATACATTCCTTGCCCCCAGCGCTTGAAATCACAAACCGCAGAGGATATCTCCGCGCCATCCGCTGCATTTACGATTAACGCACGAACAGAGTCAGTGCCGAAATCAATTCCGATTACATAGGCAGGACTTCCCATAGCTGATCCTCCCATTGTTGTGCAGCCCGCGGTTGATGATTTTATTTCCAGATATTAATTCTCCGGTCATGAAATTGTTTACATCTATCCGGATTGGTAAATCATTCATGCTTACCCGGCTTATATTAATAACCAAGGCTAAAGCTTATAAACAACAATATAAATGGAAACTATCTAATGCCTCCTGTTGTAACTTACAATGCTTCCAACCTGATAAAAATTGTCAAAAAGACAGGGCTGACATTTCATCCCGCCTTCTCTATGAATCGTTCTTTAAATGCGCAAGTTTCTTTCTCAGGCGAAGCACCCTTGTAAATGGACACTATTTTTTGTGTCCATTTGATTATGTAAATTTTTTACTCCAGATACAATTGTCCAGAAAAAAATATTTATCTGGAGAGAAAAGGAGCGCTTTTAAAGCATTGGCAAGCTGAATCCTCAAAAAGTGTGTTAAAATTGATCCCATATTTGATTTGCCGGATTAAATTAGTTAATTTGATTGAGAAAGGGATAACGGGGTTGTTTTTCATAAACCATCATCTATGTTTGCGGACACAACGGAGCATGAAAATCAAGAAGACACACCCTGTCCGTTTAGCGTACACCCCTCTCAAAAGGGGATTTTCACGTAAAATTTCCAAAATGTTCCGCCAGCTTCGAGGTATCTTCTGCGTAAGACTGTTATTCAGTAGATATATTAATTTATATACGTTAATGTCTTCATTGCTTTGATTGGATTTAATTCACCTTATTTTGAAACTTAAAAATTTCAATCTCGAGTTTTCAGGAAGCTTATCGCATGATCAGCCATCCACAAAATGACGGGGAGTCAGGATGAATAAACCGATGATTGTTCTGGTTTCAGCGCTTATAGGATCTATTGCTTCTTACGGCGCATGTAGATCCGAAGAGCCCAGGCTCGAGGGGTTCCCCTGGCCTGACCCGGCGAATGACATTGTCCTGGAAGTACCCACAGTCTCCCAAAAGATCCAGGCAGACGGTGATCTGAATGACGACGGCTGGATAAACTCGGGCCTGGTCAAAAAGTTTTACCGGGCTGCGGACGCTCTGCCCTCTTCGATCGAGGCTGTGGTCAGGGTTCTCTATGATGGAGAAAACCTGGTGTTCAGCCTTGATCTGCCGGGAGCAATGCCTAGTGAAAATCTCGAGAAGTGTTTCCTGACAGACGAATTCGATCTTGCGCGCTCGGGGCCTTATGTCAGCATTTGCCTTGACCCTCTTCACGGGCATGGAGTCTATTACCAGTTCCTGACCGACCCAGCCGGTCGCCGGCAGGATCTCCGCGTATTCGACGAAAGCTGGAATTCGAGCTGGTCAGCGGCTGTCAACAAGTCGGGCGGGAGATGGCAGGCGGAAGTTGCTATTCCCCTGACGGAAATATTCGATGCACCCAAGGAAGGGGATATATGGGGCTTCAATATCGCTCTGTTCGGCTTAGGCGGTGAGGGAGCGCTGAGCTCGACCCCGATCCGTCTCGATCTGGCCGATGCCGAAAGATTCGGGCACATACTGTTCAAAGGGGACCTTTCTCAGGATCGGCTGGCCGTGATAAAATCCTCGCTCCCGCGCCTGCACCGGGAACAGAAAGAAGCCAGATTAGCGGCCAACAGAGAGATGTGCGGCCCGGAGCTGATCGATATCCCCGGGGAATTGAAAGAACCCGTCGCCGGCTGGGAATATCTCTTGAAAAATGGAGTGAAAATCACCTGCCTCGGAGCCGACAACCCACGGATAATCCGGTCGCGCTATCCTTTCTTTTACGAGAAATACGAAAACCCGGACTTGCAGCGGCTGAGAAAAATATACCGCCTCGATGAGGTAATCGCTCCAGGCAGAAATGAATTCGAGCGGATACTGCTAGTCAATGAATGGCTGGTAAAGCATGTCCCGTTCGGCACTCCGGCACCTATCAGGCCGCAGGCCTTCCATGTATTGAATTACGGTCTCGCCGGGCAGACATTCAACTGCACCTACCTGTCATTCACCCTGACCCAGCTTTACGCATCTCTGGGCTGGACAGCCCGGAAACTCACCAGTCAGGGGCACGGGACCCTGGATCTCTGGTCCAGCTACTGGCGCAAGTGGATCCAGGTCGACCCGAGCCGCAACTCTTACTTCCGGCTCAGGGGAACAGCCGTCCCGCTTAACAGCAATGAAATCAGGCGGGAGTTCTGGCGCAACCAGGGCGTGGACATGGAGATGGTATTCGGCACAGAACAGAGAGCGGAAAAGGTAACACTGGAAAGAAGGGAAAAGGACGGGCTCTACAGGTACCGTCAGGACGGTTATGCCTGGGTGGCCTATAAAACCCGGAACAATTTCTTCGAGGTGCCCTATGCTTACCGGAATTTTCTCTATCTGGTGCTCGAGGACGAATACGACCGGGGTAAAAAATGGCAAAACATGTACACAGGCGAAATTGATGAAAGGTACCTTTTTTCCATTCTTACCGACCGGGTGGGAGACATATTCTGGACCCTGAACCAGGCCTTTATACACCTTTATGACCAGGGAAGCAAGGAGCTGAAAGCTCAGCTCGAGACCGTAACCCCCAATTTCAAAACCTTCGAAATCGCCGTGGATAACGATGAATATCAGCAAACCGGACCGGTTTTCACCTGGGACCTTCACCCGGGCCAGAATTTTCTCCATGTCAGAAGTATCAACAAGTTCGGTCTTCCCGATCCCGAGCACAAGATAGTCCTGGCTGTTCCTGAATAACAAAATGTAAAGGATCCCTTCATTGTGAGGAGAGATTCCATGTATTACGATTGCCATTCTCATCTGGATGACGAGAACCGTTACGGCGGCTGGTCCCCGGAGGAACTTTTGTGGAAGATGGATTCCGCGGGCGTTGGGCGGGCGGTCATTTCATCTGTCAAGGGCTTAAGCGCCGGCAATCCGGATGATCTTGCCCGGGGTAACGAGGCGGTAAGCAAGGTGGTCCAGCATTATCCGGACCGTTTTGAAGGCGGGGTCTGCGTAAATCCAAAATTGCCGGAAGCAAGTCTCAGGGAGATAAAAAATTACGTGGTGCAAGGGCCTTTCGTGCTGGTGGGTGAGATGTGCCAGTACATTCAGGGCTGGGACGCCAAAGAGCCCGGACTGGGCGCGATAATCGAGCTTGCGCAGGCACATAATGTGCCGATTCTGATTCACTCCTCCACAGAGACCCATGCTGTCGAAATCCTGGACCTGTGCACGGCCTACCCCGGCGCCAGGTTCATTATGGCCCACATGGGAGGGATGAATTATCTTCATGAAAACATCCCCCGGCTGATCGCCAACCGCAGGAACAATCTCTGGATCGATATTTCCGGCGCCTGCGCCTTTTTCACCTTCTACCTGGAGAGGCTGATCGAGAACCTCGGCACGGATCGAATCGTTTTCGGCGTGGACATGCCGCTTATCGAGCCGGCCCCACTGGTCACGCGCATCGAAAACCTTCGCTTAAGCCGCCAGGAGAAAGACCGCATAGCCGCGGGCAACCTCGCAGACCTGGTCACAGGCAAAAAAGGATGAATCTTGATTTTATCCTGCTCTTTAAGCTGGACTGACAATTATTCATGTAAGCAAAGGGAGAAAAAGAATGCTCAGGAAAAGTCTTCTCTGCCTGGCCGCTGCAGCGGTCTTCTGTGGCGGGTGCGTTATTTCCAAGCCGGACAAGAATCTCCAAGAAAAAAACGCACAGCCTGAGAAACCGGCTATTGTTCTACGCCATGTGGTGCTGTTTAAGTTCAAGGAGGATACCACGCCGGACCAGATTAAAAAGATCGAGAGCGAGTTCTGTGCCCTGCCCGGTAAAATCAAGGCGATTTATGATTTCGAGTGGGGCACTGATGTGAGTGTGGAAAATTTGAGCCAGGGGTTCACCCACTGTTTTGTGGTGACCTTCCGGGACCAGGCCGGCCGCGATGAGTACCTGCCCCATCCGGCGCATAAGGAATTCGGAGCCTTTTTGCAGCCGTACCTGGAGAAGGTGCTTGTGGTTGATTACTGGACCAAGTCATAGACTTTATCCTGAAACAGGAAGTTTTCTCGTTTGGATTTGCGGCAAAAATAATATTATTATGATTTATATAGCTCATCATTTTTTAGGGAGAATGCCATGGCCTCAAATGTCGATGAAATAACTGTAAGCTACGAAGAAGACGGCGTCCTTCTGGTAAAAGAACTGGACAAGGTTGTCCTTTCCAAAGGCTCCTGGGTAACAATCATTTTCAGGTATCAGCAGTGGGAGCCAGGCAAGAATGGATACAGCCCAGAGCGCTACACTATCCGCAGGTACCGCAAAATAAACGAGGAGTACAGGCAGCAGTCGAAATTCAATATTTCAAGCTCAGAGCAGGCGAAAAAGATTATCGAGGCCTTGCAGAAATGGATTGGGTAAGATAAATATTCTAGCCAAAGATATTTGAAATTTTTTTTAATCTATTCAGATTATCGACATGAGATCATACTCAATCTGTTTTTCAGAGGAATTCAGTAGACAGGAGTCAGGAGTCAGAATACAAAATTCCCCCACCGCCCCAAGTAACCTGCCCTGGCCTTTTCTACCATGCTTCGGACTCGATGTATTTGGGGCGGAGACTTCTGACTACTTACTTCTGTATTCTTGCTTTGGTGTAACTCGTTGATTTATGAGACGTTAGCAATTTTGAGAGATAATCTCTCAATTTTAAATGTGTAAGAATCTAAAGCAGCGGCCGGCCAGTGTAACAAGCTGTATATTAATTTTTATATTTGTGAAAATGCTCTCCGGGTGCCGTCCCCAGGCTAATAATTTGAATTAAAATTCTTCTTTTATATATAAGTTTTAGTATCATTTGAGCACTATGGAAAAAACCGGTGAATACCAAACGCTCCCTGGTAGGTTTTGTTATCTGGCTCGCGGTATGTTTTGGTGCTGCCGCTTTCGGCGGGAGATTCAGTCCCGGAGAGTGGTATTCTAATTTAAGTAAACCGTCCTGGACCCCTCCCGGCTATGTTTTCCCTCCGGTATGGACTTTCCTCTATATCACAATGGGGACAGCGGCCTGGCTGGTCTGGAAAAAAGAAGGCTTCTCAGGCCGGGCAGTAGCGCCCCTGACACTCTTTCTGGTCCAACTGCTGCTCAATGCAGTCTGGCCCTGGCTCTTTTTCGGTCTTCACCTGCCGGGACTTGCTTTCGCGGAACTGGTTCTCCTCTGGCTTGTTATCTCAGTCGTCCTGGTAACCTTTTTCAAGCAGGACACATGGGCCGGGGCTCTTCTGGTACCCTACCTCCTGTGGGTCAGCTTTGCGGCTGCTCTCAATTTCTCTGTGTGGCGGCTCAACCTGTGAGATGTTGCATAAAGTTCTGAAAAGCCCTCCGGACCGAATCACTCACCGAACTCCTCACCGATAAAAATGTCCAGTCAGAACACTGCAAAAGAAAGCGGAATTTTCAATTGTTTTGTCCGCCTGGATGAGTTAATTTCTGTCAATAACATCATCCAATTATTGCCCTTTCCATTTTGTCCCGAAAGGGCTGACCGCGAAAAGATTCGGAGGCTCGAAATGAAAATCGGCGTACATGCCTATGCCTGGACCTCGGAATGGAACAACCAGTGCCTGGGACTTATCGGGCGCGCCGCGAACCTGGGTCTGGATCTGATCGAGATACCGCTGATGCGGATCGATCTCTGCGATCCCGAAGCTATCAAGGCCGAATGCGAGAGGGCGGGCATTGATGTCTGCACTTCCACGGTGCTCAATGAAAAGACCGATCTGACCAGTGAAGACACCGGGATCAGGAAAAACGGAGTGGCTTATCTCAAGGCTTGCGTAAAAGCTACCGCGGACATGGGCGGGAGATGTCTCAGCGGGGTGATCTATTCCGAGATCGGGAAAAAAAGCGACACCCGCCCGGGTCCCAGGGAATGGGGGTATTCCGCCGGCGGGCTGAAAGAGGTCTGCCGGTACGCCCGGGACTTTGGAGTGACCCTGGGCATTGAGCCTGTCAACCGCTATGAAACCTACCTGATAAACACCGCCGGTCAGGCTGTGCAGCTCGCGGACATGATAGATGAACCAAATATCGCGGTTCACCTAGACACCTACCACATGAATATCGAGGAAAAAGATTTCTACCAGGCCACCAAAACCGCGGGCCACAGGTTGTGCCACTACCACCTCTGCGAAAACGACCGGGGCATTCCGGGAACCGGCCTGGTGGACTGGGACTGCATATTCATGGCCCTGGGCGAGATGAATTACCAGGGCAATGCTGCTCTGGAGTCCTTTGTGGAAGTCTCGGACAACATGCGGGGAGCTACCTGTATCTGGAGGGACCTGGCGCCCTCCGGCGATGTGCTGGTCAGCGAGGGCTTGAGATTTATCAGGTCCATGATCGAGAAATATTTTCCCAAGGCTCCCTGAGGAGAAAACCTTATACTCATGGGCAAGTCAGGCCTGGGAAAGCGAAAAGTACCTTTCATTTCTTCTGCCCGACAGGGGAATGAGCTGCTCCGCGGCGGGCCGCGGAGTATCAAAAGGTTAGATCTGATTTATCTTATCCCCACCCTGTGGGCGAACACCTGGGTGCGCCCTTACAATCACCAGGGGCGGATTACCCCGAAACAGAGCCTCGAAAAATTCTTTTCTATTTAAATAAAGCGTTAGGTCCATGACCTCCCAGATCCTTGCCTGAATGGCGAGGCAAACTCTTCAAACCCCGGCGCAGGAGGATCAAGATGCCTGAGAAAACAACCGGCGGGAACAGGTGTAATTTGTTAATCATTTTCCTGCTTCTTTTTTTCGTGAGGCCGGCTGATGCGGCTGAGGATTTCAAGATTGAGACCAAAGAACTCGAGGCCACCTTGGATCCAGCCACAATGTCTGTGGATGTAAAGCACCTGCCGGCCGGGATAATATGGCGCATGAGCCGTGAGGGAAACCGGGAGTTCGTTTATGAGTCAAATGGCGAGATTCACGAGGTCAGCCTGGCCGATTCCCGTCAGAAAAAGGTGACCCGCCTGGGGAGAAGCTCGCTCCTTGTGACCCTTGCCGATTACCGCCTGGAGATCCTTATCTGGCTGGATGAGCAAGCCGGAGACCTGATTTTCAAATTTATTCCCCTCGAGGAAGACCACCTGTTCAAGATCAAGGGGCTGATCTATCCCCGGCCTTTCGAGGTCCCGGTAAGGCCTGACTGCTACTCCTTTTTCGGTTACAGCCAGGGCTGCCTGATCCCCGGCAACTGGGACCAGAAAGAGGATATAAACAATCCTATTCAGTTCGATGACGACAAGCGGTTCAAGCTGTTCGGGGAGCTGATGGGGCGCCCGGCCAACTGGTGGGACTCCCAGGAGTGGGACCAGGCCGGTCTGGTCTATCCTCTCAGAATGGCCTGTTTCGGGGCCGTGCAGCCGGGCTCCGGGTTCCTGGCCGCGGTGGATGACAATTGCCGGATGGACACGGACATCCATGTCAAGCATACGCCCGGAAAGCCCACCGACTACATGATTTACTGGCGGCCCACCATGGGCGTGTTCGGCTATCCGCGCGTGATCAGCTATCACTTCGAGAAAAACGCGGGCTATGTCAGCCTGGTCAAGCACTATCGCAAGTATTACGAGCGCCTGGGCTACCTCAAAACTTTGGCCGGGAAAAACCGGGAAAACCCCAAGGTCGAAATGCTCAAAGGCGCCGTGAACTTAAGAGCCCGTATTTCCCGTAAAGACCACCGCACATTCAATTTCGAAGTATACAACACCTTTCACGATGTGGGCGAGCAGATAGAGGAGTTCCGCAACCGGGTGGGAGCAGAGCGTGCTTCACTGTCGTTCACCGGCTGGCAGCGCTACGGCCACGACCAGGAGTACCCCGATATCATGCCGCCCATGATGTACGCCGGAGGCCCGGAGGGGCTTGACTCCCTGGCCCGCAAGGTCAAAAAAATGGGCTACATTTTCGGCCTGGCAACCGACAATTACTGCGATATAACTCTCGACTCGCCGTCGTTCCGCGAGGAGGTCACCCTGAAAGACAGCCAGGGCAGCTATTTCCGCCGGAGCACCTGGGGAGCCGGGGTCAACTCCCTGATCTGTCCCCGGTGGGCGATCCGTTTCCTGCGGCGCAATTTCGAGGTCGGCCGCACGGACTATCCAGGGGTCCGGGGGCTGCTCGATACCGCCCCGCCCGATCATTATCTGCTAGGGAACTATGTCTGCAACTGGGAATGTTACGATCCCAGGCACCCCCTGACCCGCAACGAAAACCGTCAGGCCCTGGCCGAGATATTCCAGTATTTCAAGGAAAAGGGGATCCTGCTCACTATCGAGCACCATAACGACTGGGTCGTTCCCTGGATCGTGAGCGCCAGAACCAGGGCGGCGCACGATGTGGTTTATGGGCGCGACGAGGCAGGCCGGATCCGCGGGATCCCGATCCCCCTGTGGCAGCTTGCTTTCCATGACTGCACCTATGTCTCAGGCGATAACTACCTGTATGCCCTTCTCTGGGGCGGGCAGGCCTCCATGGGACTCCCTGTGCCTGAGGACCAGGCCCGGATCGACGATGTCCTTCTACTGGCCAAACTCCACCGGGCCATAGGCTGGGATGAAATGACCAACCACCGGTTCCTCTCGGATGACTACATTGTGCAGGAGACGACCTTTTCTTCAGGTGCGAAAGTCTGGGCCGATATGGCGAATAAAAAATTCAGGATAACCGGCGTGCCGGGGATAACCGAGGAGGTAAGGGAGGCGAGGTAGGACTGGGGTGAATTTTATTTTTCAAATTAATTTCTGAGGGCTGACTTAGAAGGTCTTTCCTTCTAATATCCACAGGCAAAATGCATAAAAAAAGCCCTCTCGCCTTTTGAGAGGGCCTTTCAGCTTTTGAGCAGGTCTTGTTCCTTTATTGCAAATTGGCAGGGCGCAACTTTTTCAGGCGCAACCCTCCGCTAAGCTGGACGAACAACTCTAAGGAAGAATAGTTCCACAAAAAATGCAATCCTGCAGTGCAAAATGCAATACAGTGTTATTTTTTCAGCTTTATTTTGGTCTTACACTTATCGCACACCGCTGAGTCCTCGCCTTGCTTGAACATCACAACCGCACCACAGCGGGGACAGCGCTCGAAACGCACCTCTTTCATCCAGGAGGTGGCCATTTTTTCTTCCCTCCGCAAGTGTTTTTCTTGTTTAGAACAGCATAATATCCCCCGCAGCTTTGATTTTACCGCAAAATACATTCCATTGTCAACTAAAAAACATGGTTATGTTTTTTTGTGCAGCCAGACTCAGGTGAGAAAAGAGACTATCTCTCAGCGCTTTTGGTACCGAAGATAACAATCCGGAATATTGAAACCCTTTCAGCCGGGATTATTCGCAAATTTGCCGGATGATTTGCTTAAGATATTGTCGAGTTTCACGTTAACTGAATCTATTTTAAAATCCCCCCTGGCCCCCCTTTGGTAAAGGGGGGAAGCCGCCCTCCCCCTTTGAAAAAGGGGGATCGAGGGGGATTTGCAAGAAAATACTCCCCAAGCGGAATTTTATGAATAATCCGGGTCAGGAAGGGCAAATATAATTTTTTTCCACCATGACCGCTTTTTCTTTACCGCTGAATCGCTTTTCAGGGTACATTGGTGCATTATTTATTGTAAAGTTTAAAAAAAAGATTATATTTATACTAAAGCAAGATTCTCTCTCTAATGAAAAGGGTGCGTTTTCCCGAGATCAGCGCTCTCCTTTTTTGTCATTTACTTAACAAAAGGAAACAATCCATAAATAATAAAGCAGAAATTAAGGGATAAGCTTTAAAAATAAATAATTATTAGGAGAACGCGATGAATATTTATGTTGGTAATTTATCTCGAGATACTACCGAGGATGATTTACGGGAGGCTTTTGAAGCTTTCGGGCAGGTAACATCAGTCAATATTATCAAAGACAAGTATTCCGGCGAATCAAGAGAATTCGGGTTCGTGGAGATGCCGTCCAAAGAAGAATCCCAGGCAGCTCTCGACGGAATTAACGGCAAAGAACTGCATGGAAAAGCGATTATAGTCAATGAGGCTCGCCCGCGCCCTGATAACCGTCGAGGCGGCAAAGGCCGAGGCGGTAAGGGTTTTGGTGGCGGAGGCCGGGGCGGCGGCGGAGGCGGACGGCGCCCCTGGTAAACAGAATTCTGACTGAATAATCCCGGGGGAGAATTTCGCTTGAGGAGTCATCCGCAGAGGAAGCTGAATCTTTCGGAGATTTGTTCACTTCAAAGAAGTTTAAAATAGTGTCCCCGGACGCGCCATGATTGAAAAGGGCTTGCAAGAAATTGCCGGCCCTTTTTATTTATTTTCTTCTCCAGCTCCGCAAGGGCGGGTTTGAAATCCCCCCCTCCAATAACCTATTTATTTTTATAGCGTTATAAAAAGCAAGCAAAGTTCCTCGAGTAAAATGATAACATTTTTCAAAGGGTTCTCTAAGTTATTTTGATCAGATCCAGGAACTGGGTCACTAATGTCGAATACTGGCTTTTACCGATTCGACAAGAAAGCCGTATTTGTCCTCCCTGTCGGCGATTGATCGGAAATGGACATAGCAGATACCGTTCTCACTTGGCCTGTTCAGTTCCAGCCGCACAGATGACTGTTTCCCGTCAATCAACAGCCGGCAGGCAGCGGAGCGCGAATCCTCCCATTCGAAACGAAGCTCCTGCCATTTGCCAGGCTGCAATACAGTCTCATCGCCAATACTCCCGTCACCCTCGAAAGCAAAGCTGTACATGGCGTAGCGATAAGCCAGCGTATCGGTAGGGTTGAACCAGCGGTCGATCAGGCAAATCCTACCTCCTTCGCCTCCAGGCTCGAGCATGATGCTGGTGGTGAAAGAACCTTTCAGCCCTGCTGGGAAATTCCACACGGCCCCGTCATTCTCGCATACCAAACCCGGGTCGGCCGGGCGGCGGATATGAAGCGCCTTCCGGCCCTGCTTGTCCGGATGTTCCACCAGCGGCGCTCCAGGATCGCGGTTGTAAGCGCAGTGGCCCTTGATACCTTTCAGGTATTTGTGTGTGGACCAGTCTTTCAGGCCATTGGCAAAACTGTCGCTGCGTTCGGTTTCATAGAGCCAGGCCGGGTCGAAAATGACCATTGCCCTGACCAGGGGATGCTGGCCGAAAGCAACCAGCACCTTGCCCTGTGGAAGCTCTGCTGCCTGTGACTGGTGCACGCTTTTGTCAAGCGATACCTCGGTTCCTCCCCGGGTAGCGAAATCGCTCTCGTTGCGCAACTGGTTGAGATACAATTCCCGAAAACCGATCCAGGTCTTGCCGTCATCCTCTGAAATCGCCACATGAATCGCATCCCGGTTGGTAAAGACATCCTCCCATAGACCAAACTTCTGCTCTTGCCTGATAGTCGTGTCTGTGGACCGGTCAACCTCAGGTAGCGGCGTAGTGTTGCACCAGAAAACGAGCAGGCGGCCGTCTTTCATCCGGAAAAATGTCGGCATGGTCAGGGTGGAGTAGAAACGGGAGGGGACAGGCGCGGACCAGGTCTCGCCGCCGTCTTGTGAGAACGACTGATACAGGTTGTCCATAGAGGTCCGCAGCAGCATCCACAGCCTGCCATCCCCAAGTTCAGCGATAGTCGGCTCGATGGTGTTGTTCTGCCAGCGGGTTTTCTCGTGAGGCCAGACCGCCTCGTGTCTGGGGCCGACCGGGACCCGGGCCAGTTGCCAGTGGTATCCGTCATCATCCGAATAAAACACGCAGGACCGGAAGGTCGCCTTTCCTTCCTCTTCCCAGGACTGACCGCAGGTGACCAGCATCCGCTGGCGCTTCTGAAGGAACAAGGGCTGGCGAATCATGCCGAAACGCTCATCGTGAATCTTGGCCTGCTGATATTCCCCGTCGATCCCATCCTTACTCCGCAATGCATACGTCCCGTCTCTCCTGCTGATCAGGCGAATAAAATCCCCTGAGTAAAGGCTGCGAGCCGGGGGCGGACCGCTTTCGCCGGTTACCGCACTGCCGCTTATTGTCACTCCGGCCTCATCCCAGGTCAATCCATTGTTGTTACTGTAAATGTAGTAATGCTCGGTCGGATTGCTCTGTGGACCCCTGAAGCCGTAATGCCGGAGCTCACCGTCCGGCAGTTGAACCAGGCCATGGAACGCATTCTCGGGAGGTCTTCCCACGAAAACAGGAGCGAAAATTTCCTTGAGGGAAAGAGGCTTTGAGGTATTTTCATTCTTATTCCTGTCGCAACCAACTGTCGAGTATAACGTAAAACAAACCATAAAAAGATATTTGAACGACTTTTTCAATTTTAATCCCCCGGCTGATTGTCCGGTGAAAGAATTCATTCACCATGTGCTCCGACTCTGATTTGTCCGAACCGGAACACCTCGTACGGGTTCACGTCAGGCGGTCCGGCAGACACATACAGCTCAGGGTTGCCGCTCAGCACCATCACGGTCGAGCCAAAGGTGTGTGAGGACAACACATCCAGGTACGGGCGGCAGATCGGGTGTTGTGGGTGGCCGGAAGAGAGTATCTGTTTCACCAGGTTCACGTCCACTTCTCCCGTGCTTTCGGTCAGCATTTTTCCCAATGTGCAGAAGCGAACCTCCGAGTTTTCATCTCCAGACAGGTTGTCCGGATGCTGCGCCAGAAATTCAAGATGTTTCGGACAGAATTCATTGTTGACGAAGGGGTGATTGGTGTGGAAGACCATCCCTGGGGTATCTTCCGGCCTGTACTCTACCACCCTGCCAGATGAGCACTCGAAGCTGCAGGTCCGCTCCGGACCGCCGATCAGATAATTCTGGCCGGTGGCGTGTTTCACCCTGCTGACAAATTCAATCGCCTTTTCCAGGTCCGGCTGTTCCAGCAACCCCCGGATCACGTAAGCCACCGGCAGGCCTTCTGTCTTGTAAGCGAGCTGGGTCAAGGCGTTGACACAGACTCCGAGTCCGCGGTTGTTCATCCCGTTGGTGGCGATAAGCCCGGCGCAGGTAAAGACCAGGATTCCCAGGTCGGAATCAGGCGATTTGATCTTAAGCACAGCCTGGTAGCCATTGCGGAAACCCTCCAGGTCCATGTTCTGGGCCACTATCGCCGGGTTGCGTTGGGTCCGGTTAACTCCCAGGGCGCTGCACTTGTCCTGCATCACGTCCCTTCCGTTCATCCCGACCTCGTCCAACAACTGAAAGGCAAAGATCGTGTTGAAATCCATATCCGCGCCGGTGGCAATACCCTTGACTTCCTCCAGCAGCTCCGGGGTGTATTCCTTGATAGCACTGGTGTAGTCTGTCCGTTCCAGAAAGACCTTGATAAATGAATCGGGATTAACCCCATAGAGCCTGGCCTGATTCTCTTTCCATAGCCATACTACTCGCTGTATTTTGTCTTTAAGCTGTCTCCCGTGGGCCAGTCCCTGCTCGTATGGACTTCCCTCCAGGATTACGTACGGGATTCCGGTGCTCTCAACAGCTTCCTGGTCCAACTCTTTCTTGTGACGCTCACAGCCGCTTGCGGCGATAAGAAAGATCGCATAAATTGCGACCAGTGAATACCATCTCAGCTTTTTATTCACCTTCTCCCTCCTGGGATTGCTTTTTATGCAGGGATTCCGGTTTTTTCAGCCAATATTCCCCAAAGAAAAATTGACTGCTGTCACTTTTACCTGCTGATTGATCTTGGACTCAAATTTTCGCCCTTTCTGGCTTGAAGCATTAGATTCTTTGAGACCTTTAAAAAAATCCAAAATATAAGGATAATATCCGATCTATATCCTGTATTATTCACAAATTACCACAAAACTCTTAGGGGCGGACATATGTGTCCGCCCGTCGTTCGGTAATTTTTCGATTGTAATCGGGCGCACACGCGGGTGCGCTCCTACGAAAAACGGGAACGTAAAATTTTTATGAATTTTCCGGGATAGAGGCAGTTCGCGAACCGTCTCTACAATAACATATTGATTTTTATAGCGTTATACAAAGCAGACAATCTCCTATGGTAAAAATGATAACATTTTTCAAAGTCTTCTCTTTATCAGATCCTGATAGAAGTTATCCGTTCCCCCTTAGAGTATCAAGAGCTTAATTGATCAAAACCGGAAAAAATTGAAATTCTTTTAACAAAGCGAATTATGGTTGTATATTGAGATCTGGCTGCTCACAATATTTTCCTTCTTGAGAAAACTCTGAATCCTGCATCTTGCGGTCTCTTTATTTTTTCCAAAAGGAGGATCGGATGAGTGTCAACCCTTTTCGTTTAGCCGCACTTCTTCTGCTGGCTTTGTGCGCGAGCGCCTCCGGGCAAAGCGGGTCTAATCATCCCCTGCGGGCTGGGTGGGTTGACAATGGCCTGATTATTAACGGCCTGAATCATGAGGCCTATATCTTTCGGGTCAGGAGGGGCGGACCCTCACTGCGCACGGATGAATGGGAGCATTTCCTGGCTGAGCACAAAGAGGAAGCTGTTATCGAATTAAAAAACAGGGGTATCGAGGTTTTTCACACCCATGGATACAAGGGTTTCGGCTACGAGGCGGAGAAGCCTGAGATGGAGCTGTTAAAAGAGCTCTCAAAGCACGTCCATAAGCACGGGATGAAAATGAGCTGCTATTGCCAGGCGATGACCCTGGCGCCGGAGACCTTTTTTGTCGAGGAACCGCGCGCCAAGGACTGGGTTCAGCGCGACGCTTTTGGCCAGCCGATAATGCTCACCTATGGCTTCCAGCAATCTTTCCGCTACAAGCCCAATATCGCTCATCCCGAATATCGCAGGTACTACAAGGAAAAGATCATTAAGACCCTGGTAACCGAATGCGGAGCCGACCTTCTGCATATCGACAATTTCGACTCCAACCCCGAGCCAGAATCAGATCACAGCCCGGTCACAGTGGAGGCTTTCCGCAACTATCTGCGAAACAAGTATACCCGGGCTGAGCTGATCGAGCGTTTCGGCCATGCGAACATGGACTATATAACCCCTCCGCTCTGGAACCTACCGAATAATCCCAGGGATATCGAGATTATCGGGGATCCCGGGCTGCAGGAATGGATAGATTTCCGCTGCTGGCTGCATGCCGATTTCCTGCGGGAGGTCTCGGAGTACGCCCGCTCCCTGAACCCGGATGTGGCAGTGGACACCAATCCCCACGGCCTTTTCGGGACCAACAGGGCTTTCCAGGTGGGGATCTGGCACCCCTGGTTCCTCAAATACACCGAGGCCACCTACACGGAAGAAGCCAACCTTATGGATTACAACGATAAGGGTGTGCTGATCTCAAAGATCCGCTCTTATAAAATGGGCCGCATCCTGAACAATTATATCCTCACCAACCAGCACAACGAGCGCTCGATGGCCGAGAACCTGGCTTTCAATCAGACTCTCGGGGCAGTCGAGCGCGCCTCCCAGCAGTATATCGACTTCTATCGGAAACACCGGGACCTTTACACCGGCACGCGCCAGCGGGCCGATGTGGCGGTCTTGCGCTGTTATCCCTCGATGGCTTATTCCCACCGCCGGGCCGAGTTCGAGGTCTCGATGGTCGAGCAGGCGCTGATCCAGTCACAGGTCCCGTTTGCCATTATTTTCGATGAGCAGATGGATGACCTGTCGCGCTACAAGGTGCTGGTGCTGGCCGGCCAGAATAACCTGCCGGATGAGCATGTAGAGCGGATAAGGAAGTTTGTCAAAGCAGGGGGTGGCCTGATGGCCACAGGCGCGACCTCGTTTTTCGACCACTGGGGCCGCCTGCGTCCCAAACCGGCTTTGGCCGACCTCCTGGGCCTCGAAGCCAACTGGAAAACCCGGAGCGCCCCGACCCTCCTGCGTTCGGACAGGCTCGGGCAGGTGGTAAAAGAACGCACGGCTTACCTGCCTGAGGTCATCCCGCCTGCGGGTAAGGCGTCTTCTGCCTGGGAAGGCTCATGGAACGGAAACTGGATACTGCCTGAGAACTGGAGAGAGATCGCGACTCTCGTGCTCCATGCCGCCGGTCGCAGGTTCACGCTCAAGGTCGATGCGCCGGATTGCGTAGCGGTCGAGCAGATGGAGAAAGAGGGCATGATCCTGGTTCACCTGGTGAATTACCGAAAAGACAGTATACTAGAGGACCTGCCGGTCGAGGTCGAGGTCGGTCCGGGCAAGAAGGTAAGGGAGGTGCGGATCGTGTCTCCTGAGCCGGCAAGCGAGGCGAAGGTCTCTTTTGAGATGGAGAGTGGCCGCTGCTCTTTCGATGTTCCCAGGCTCGAGGTGTATGATGTAGTTGTGGTCGAACTGGGGCAGTAAAAGGCGCCCTTTGTGATTGACTGATGGCTGGGGAGATTATTGAGACTTGACTCCCCTGATAAGGCTTTTATGTTGCATAGCAGTGTCCTGAAAAGTTATTCTTATATTTTACTGGTTTGGAAGGACAAAATTTATTGAACAGCCAACACGCATAAAGGAGGGTTTCTTATGCAAAACCTCAGCCGCCGTCGATTCTTAGCTGGTATGCCTGTCGCTGTGGGAGTTCTCGGCTCTGTCAGCTCCCGGGTTGAAGCCGCTGCCGAAACCAAAGGCTCCTCTTCTGGGGGCCCGCGCATCGGCCTTGTCACCTATCTACTCGCCAAAGACTGGGATGTGCCGACAATTATCGCCAACTGTACCGAAACCAGATTCGAGGCTGTCGAACTGCGCACCACCCATGCCCATGGCGTAGAGGTGAGCCTGGGTCCGAAAGCGCGGGCCGAGGTGCGCGCAATGTTCGAAGCCTCACCGGTCCGCCTGGCGAGCCTGGGGAGCGCGTTCGAGTATGACAGCCCGGATCCCCAGGAGCTGAAAAAAAATATCGAGGGCACCAAAGAATACGCCAAGCTGGCTGCGGACCTGGGATGCGACGGGATTAAAGTGCGGCCCAACAGCCTCCATGAAGATAAAGGGATACCCAAGGAGAAAACAATCGCCCAGATCGCCAAATCTCTTACGGAGGTGGGCCAGGCTGCCGCGGACTTGGGAATAGAGATCCGCGTGGAAGTGCACGGCCGGGATACAAACAGGATCCCTGTGTTCCACCCGATCATGCAGCAGTGCGAGAGCCCAAATGTATTTGCAACCTGGAACTGCAACCAGAGCGATCTGGAGGACGGGGGCCTGGAAAAAAACTTCAGCCTGCTTGCAGGCAAGATCCATTTCGTGCACATGCATGACTTGTGTTCGGAGGATTACCCCTGGAGAAAGTTTCTCGGACTTTTGAACGGTATCGGCTATAAAGGCTACTGCTGCGCGGAGATTCCGGAAAGCAGCGATCCGATCAGGGTAATGAAATATTACAGGGCGCTTTTCCTGGCCTACCAGAACATTCTGTAATGCGCAGCCGGACGGGCTGAACCGTTTGCGCCTGAGATCGACAAATCCGGCCGCAAAGATTATTCAGACTATGGATTGAGATATAACGGCTCGCTTGGACATTAGCCTTACAACCTGGGCGTCGTAATCAAACTTTTGGTACGGCGCCTTTTTATATCTTATGGACGATCCAGGCAAGCAAACCGCCTTTCCACTCTCAGGGTGATGAGCACAGCTAACATGACCTCCCCGGCTGGAATGAAATGGAACCAATGACCGCTGCAGCACGGAAAAACTATTTGACTGAAAGACCGATCATTATTATTAATTTTGTTAACAAAATAATGTGTAGAAAAGGAACAAGAGGCGCACAGAATGTGTAAAATTTTAACTTGCAATTGTTTTATCCTTCTGGATTAATATTCCTTATATGTTATTGTACAAGGGGCGGTTCGCGAACCGCCTCTACAGATCACAGATTATCCTTTTGCCTGGGATTTTTAAAAGTCTCTTAATTCGTATTATTCACAAATTACCACAAAACTCGTTGGGGCGGACCCATGTGTCCGCCCGTCGCTCGGTAATTTTTCGATGGTAATCGGGCGCACAAGCGGGTGCGCCCTTACAAAAAACGGGAACGGAAAATTTTTTTGAATTTTCAGGGTTAATAACTATACAGAAACCGGTGCAGACTTTCTGCGCTCGATAATGCAGCCAGTACCGCGGGGCAGCCGATGGATCTTTTTATCAAAAGAGGACTTAAGTATATTTTTTTCGCCTTTCTCATAGCGGCAGATCTGTGCCCGAGCCGGGCATTTTCCCAAAAGGATGGTTTTCCGGCCCAGGAGCTCGAGACTTTGGACGGCGGCCGCACAGTGTTGAAACCCGACTCCTCGGCCAGATATACGGTGCTTGATTTCTGGGCCCTCTGGTGCTCCCCCTGCCTGGCGGTCCTGCCCGAGATAGACAACCTGGCCCAAAGGCTGGAGAAGCGCCCGGTGCGGTTTGTCCTTATTAACTGCGACAATACCCGCTCGAGGGCCAAGGTACGCAGCTATATCCGGTCAAAGGGATTGAGGGCCGGTGTGCTGCTGGATCCATCCCAGGGGCTGCTGCGCTACTACGGCATATCTTCCCTGCCTCACCTGCTGGTGCTTGATTCTGCAGGCAATGTTGTGGACAGAAAGACCGGCTACATGAGCGGCGATGAATTACTGCTCGAGGAGAAACTGCTCAAGCTTCTCGATAAATGAGCTCCCATTGTGTCTATCCCTTGTTCAGCGGCCCAGGTCGCCCTTCCTGCAAATGACATAAGGTGAGTATCAAAAATTGGACTGTCCTGTCAAGCTTAGTAGGAATATGGCTGAACCGGCAATAGTGAATGCCCTGACTGTTGCGCTGGCGGCGCTCCTTTTTGGCGCTGTCTCTTTGAGCGCCGGAGTGGGTCTGGAGAACTTGCGCGGCTCTTTTCGATCCAGATACGGAGAGGGCAAGGAAAAGGCAAATTTGCCCGGTTTCGGGGACAATCGGAAAAACTATCTCGAGAACCGTCTCGAGCTTGAATACAGCCTGAACCTGATCGAGTCCGGCCTGACTGTGGAAAGCCGCGAGCCGGCTGAATTCGGGGAGGATTTCACCAGGTTGCGCAAAGCTTATATCCAGTATGCCGCAGAGAGCTATCTGCTCCGGGCCGGTACTTTGTACGGCCTGGTCGGGCAGGGTCTAACACTCAACCTGTTCGAGGACAGAAC
>DATKXY010000259.1:0-4226 GCA_035528795.1 archaeon
TGCGTACAGGCTGCAGGCAAAAATTGACAATCCAAGACATAGCGCCGGTCTCATTTCTGGCCTCCCTATCCCGCCTCTCATGACTTTTCTCTATCGAACAATTTCAATCTTCCGGGCAAATATTGTGTTGTCCCTGCACAACGCCACGGAAATTTCTTTTTGTCGGGCCGATTATGTTGCTGGTCTACAAGTCGATGCACTGCCGGAAGCAACAAGCTGTAATCTCAGTTCAATATTTTATTAAGTTCTCTGGAAACCTTGAAATCGGCTTTATTCCTGGCCGGTACCACAACCTCATCGTTTGTTTTTGGATTACGAGCCTTACGAGCCTTGTGGTTCTTTACCCTGAAAGTTCCAAAACCACGGATCTCCAGGTGCTTGTTTTCCACCAGGCAATTTTTCACTTCTTCCAAAAATTGTTCAACTACAACCTTAACATCCTTATCCGGGTAACCGCTTTTTTTGGCGATCAGCTCGACAATATCCGCCTTGGTCATAGACAGATGCTCCTTAAGAAACCAAAAATGTTGACAATTGCCACGAAAAGAAAAAAATAAATCCATCGGCAATAAACCGGATCGGTGAAATTCAGTCGAATGAGTATAATCAACAATCTGGGGCCGGTCAAGCTGTTTTAAACACCATAAACAATTTTTTTTTAAAGGTTAAGACTTTACGCCCGCTGACCAAGTTTTTACTTTTAAACACCTTGAAGCGGTAAAGGGGCAAAGGCGCACCAGCGCTATGAATGGCTGAATCCTTACTCCTGAATTCGGGCTAAATGGTGATCATAAAAACTTCTGGCTATCGTCTGTTCATAATGGTATAAAATAGTGATCAGTTTGGTTAATAATCCTGGCTGATTCCGCTCGAACAGGAAAAATTCCGGGTTTTAATGTAAAAGTCAAGAAAGCAATAATGATTGCAGAAAAAACCAATTGGGAGGCTGAGATGACAAGCCATCTTTTCTGGAGGATCTCCGGCTTGATGGCCGCTTTTTTCCTTGCGCTCGCAGCAGGTGGTCATTACGCAAACACCTCGGGCAACAGCGCGGAACTTGGAGAAAGGATACCGGTAATCTATTGCACCGATCTTTTCCATCCGCACGATGACCCGGACGATCATTTCGATCTGGCCACTATTTATGCCATACCGGAGCTTGATCTCAAGGCGATCATTCTCGATCAGGGCGCCAGGCAGCTCGAGCGGCCCGGGAGCATCCCCGTGTCGCAAATGAACAGGATAACCGGGCGCAGTGTCCGGTTTGCTATCGGCCTGAGCGAGAAGCTTCAAGGGCCCGCGGACAAAGCACTAGAGCAGGAGACACGGTTCCAGGAGGGCGTGGAGCTGATCCTGAAGACCCTGAGAGAGTCTCCATCCCCGGTAGCCATTATCACGGTGGGCAGTGTCCGGGATGTTGCCGCGGCCTTTAACCGGCAGCCGGATTTGTTCAGGGCAAAGGCGGCCAGGGTGATGATGTTTATCGGGGAGGCGTCCACTGACTTTATGGAGTATAACGTGACCGTTGATCCGGCAGCCTATGTCTGTCTCATGCGCTCCGGCCTGCCGGTCTACTGGGTGCCTTGTTTTGACGGCGGCGGGGGGAAGAACAACGGCCATGCCTCGTTCTGGGTCGCAAAACATGAGGACCTGCTTAAAGACTGCGCTCCGGAGGTGCTTCAGTTCTTTATCTACGCACTCGAAAAAGAGACTGCGCCTGCCTTGGAATTTCTGACCCTGACTCCGGATCCGGAAGCCAGGGCCCGTCTTTTGGGGGGCAGGAGAAACCTTTGGTGCACGGCGGTCTTTACGAGCGTTTCCGGCCGCAAGATGGTCCTGGTCGGAGATCGGTACCTGGCTGTGCCGCAGGATAACCAGACAGCTCTCAAAGAGCATAAGCTCTTCGGGTTTTCTCCGGTGTATGTTTCGATATCCGAGGAGGCGAAAATATCCTATGGCAACAAGCAGGGCGCACAGAAAGTTATGCGCTTTGAAGTACTGGACAGAGAAAACTATGCCAGGGGAATGACCTCCGCCACTGCCCAGCTTTTATCGAGCCTGCGCGCCGCTCCTTGATAAAAGGGACTCTTATTAAAGGAGCGGGAGGTAATAATGGACCTGGGCTTAGAGAGACAGGCCAGCATAACAAGAAAGCGATACAGACTGACAGGCTCGGGAGCCCCTTTTCCGAACCGGAGGGCCCAGCAGCAGCCTCTCACTTGCCGGCCTGTTCTTTGACAAGTGGGGCATAAGTTCCGGGTCTGCGGTTTTCGAGCCGGCCTTCGTAGTTTTTTGGCCCGGTGTCGATTTCATAGTACACAATCTCGCCGGAATTGCCCAGGGCTTTTATCTCACCGTTTTTGTCGATCAGGATGCTCTGGAACGGGTGGCAGAACACAAGGGGGAAACCGTTTTCGTATGCGCGGGTGCGTAGCAGCACGGTGTTCCAGCCCTCCCGGTCCGTGTAGCTCCCGTATGACGGCACCAGCAGGACCTGTGCGCCTTTGAGGGCTAAAATCCGGGCCGGCTCCGGATGCTGGCGGTCGTAACAGATCAGGATGCCCACTTTGCCGAAAGGAGTATCGAATACCGGATAATCGTCTCCCGCTTTGTAGAAATCCGGGTTCACCTGATAGCCCTGGGCGAAATGTGTCTTGCTGTACTTGCCGATAATATCGCCTTCCGGGTCGATCAGCACAGCCGAGTTGTAGAGAGAGCGCTCCCGGCGCTCCAGAAAGCCCAGCACCAGATAGATCTCGAGCTCAGCGGCCAGGGAACAGGCTTTCTTGATATACGGTCCTTCCAGCGGTTCCCCCAGCGCGAAAATTTGTTTTTTCAATTCGGTCTTTTTCCCAGGGTCTTCCTCCCTGTTGACCTCGTTGATCACATAGCCCTCCAGAGCTCCCTCTGGTGTCACCACCAGGTCAGCTCCCCCCTCCTGAGCGGCTTTCCGCACCATTTTCTCCAGGCGCTCCCAGTTGGTCTGCTTGTCCCATTTCTGCGGCAGTACCGAGGCGCTGGCTATTCTCAATCTGCTCACTGCCTGAGACCGGCCTTTGTACTTGTCAAAATTGACATTTTGGGCCTGGACTGAGCGACTGCTCGAGGCCAGAAAGGCGAGCATGAATATACAGGCGATTATTCTGGACATCGGCTCCCCCCCGTAAGAGAGAAACATGAACAATGATATAAGGATTCCGGTGCATAGACTATCGATACAATCCAATTTATAAATATTCGCCGCTTAATTGTATCTTTTTTGCTAATCTTGTCCTGTAGGGGATGAATATTGCCTTAAAGCAATTTTTCGACACGTTTTTTATCCGGGTGATTCATAAAAAATGCCATCCTCTTGTTGGTGCAGGGGCACCCTTTGTATGTATGGACCGGACAGATAGGTAACAGTTGTTCGGATACGCAGGTGCGCAGCTGCGGAGCTTGTGGAATTCACGAACAACTTAGAATAAGGGAACAATAATAAAGGCGGCAGACTTTTTTATAAAAATCTGCCGCCTCCTGTACTCTTGACCTTGCCTGATACAGCCTACCCCTTGAGCGCCCTGAGCAGGTCGAGGAAGTCGAAAATGTTCACCTTCCCGTCCCCGTTACAATCCCCATACAAGCTTCCAGGCGCTGGGTTTCCCAGTACCTTCAATATCTCTATCAGGTCCAGGATGTCTGTCCTGCCGTTGCCGTTAAGGTCCGAGGTCGAAGCCTGTCCCGTACCGCTCAGGTTAAGCACCAGGCTCCCCTGGTCACCGTCATTGCTCGAGATCCTGATACTCCCGTAGTTATACCCTGATGAAACAGGGGTGAAACCGAACACTACAGGTATGCCCTGGCCCGCGGCCAGGGTGAAAGAGGTGTCAGCAACAGAGTAAGCCGCACCCTCGCAGGTGATCGACCTTATCTCCAATGCTTCGTCCCCCACGTTGCTGATCGTGAACCTGCAGTCCAGGCATGACTCCACCACACAGGCGCCGATATACTCTGACTCCAGGGCGACCTGGATATTTGGCCCTGAGACTGCCGAGCCGATGTAATCCAGGTACACCTGGGCCGCATTCGAGGTGATAGTGACCCTCGAGCTCCTGTCTCCGGCTGACTTCGGGTTGAAGATGATATCGAAAATCAGGCTGCCTCCTGCATAGACTATAGCAGAGGAGGGGTCCACGCTGAACTCGGCCTGGTCGCACCGGATGTCAGTCACCAGCAGCGGCTCGTTG
>DATKXY010000260.1:0-14713 GCA_035528795.1 archaeon
TAACAATCCGGTTTTCACAAGGCGAATCCTCCTTCCCGGGTTTCTTTATGGACAGTTCAAAATATCAGATTCAGCTAAATCATTCCTTATCGGCTGTAGTGAAGCTCTGCGAAGCGATATTATGGGATGATATTTTTCTGCGGAATTTGAAATAACTACTACAGAGAGCATTAGATAGTTTCCATTTGTATTATTAGAAACCTTTGAAAAATGTTATCCTTTTACCCAGAGAATATAGTTTGCTTTTTTATAACGCCATAAAAATCAATGGGTTATTGTAGGGGCGGGTTTCAAACCCGCCCCTACAGGTAACATTTTATCTTTTTACCTGGCATTTTTTCAAAGGTCTCTATTGTTTATATGCTTCAGCCCTGGTTATTCATAAAAGGCAAGTCAGCAGGAATGATTTACCAGGTGTCAATTTTTAAATTTTAGGCACCGGCGGCTTACTTTACATAACAACTGAAATACCCCGGGAGAAAAGCTTCTACAACTGCCGAAAAGAGGTTTTAGTGCAGCTACCTGGGATGATAAAGCCATCCCAGGTGAAACTAAAGACTATAAGAAGCCCTGAAGTCCGGGGACCCTGTTTTTGGAGCGTGTAGAAGACAAGTAATTTCCAGCATTGCCATATTAGATGTACAACGCTCAGACAGGCCTTTGCGCAGGCTTCCTGCGCACCAGGCGAGCTCGGCGAAGCGGAGTAAAGGACATAAATGCCAGGATTAACTTTTGTTTCTTTTGGTTACAAAAGAAATGGTTTTGCTTCTTTTGCCTTCAAAAGAAGAAAGAAATTTCCTTTACGGATAGATGCAAACAATTTTATGACCTGAGTATTAACACCTTCTCTTATTACATACAATACAGAAATTATAAGATCGTCCACGCTTGGGAAACAAATCCTTCCTGAGCAGAGAGGCCCCAAATGAGCTCCAACCCATTACTGTGCTATCAGTGGAGGATTTGCAAATCGTCGATCCAGATCGACTGCTCGTGCGGCACTCCGGGACCGAAATAAGGCAGCATCAGGAACTGGTTGATCTTCATCTCTGGGTGACTGCCGGTGCAGAAAACCACATCGTGGTAATCCATGACCAGTTTGCCGTCGTACCAGTACTGAAGGACCCCGTCCCGGATGCCTTTTCCATCCACCACACTGTTCAGCTTGAAATGCGCCTTGACATGGTGCCAGTCTCCCTTGTAATAGGAGCCTGGCTCATCGCTGAAATAAACTTTCTCTGTGTCCCACTCCTTGCCGTTCCAGTAGAGGTCGCCGTTTTTGTAAGAGCCTCCCCCATAGCCATCCGAGTCCCCGTTGCCGCCGGCCACAGCCCTCTGTTCGGTCACCTGGACCAGATTCTCACCGATCCGTTTCTGGTCTATGTTCGCGCCGTCCTGGATCCCCAGGCGCGGCTTGCCTCCTACCACCTCGACATAGAAAGTCAGGTGGGTGAAAGCAGGGCCTGTGAACTGGCCGTCTTCCGTGGTCATGAAGTGCATCTCGTGGGGATGCCAGTTCACCCCGGTCCATTTCCAGTCGGCGCTGTGCTTGATATAAAAGCTCAAGCTGACACTTTCCACCGGGGTAAAAAGGACCCTGGCCCCTTTGCCCTCCGGAACAACATCCCCAGCCTTCTTCCAGTGCCAGACACAACTATGGCCGCTCCCCGGAATGTGCTCTCCAGAGGTTATTTTCATCTCCGGATCGTCATACCAGCCCCTGACAGCCCAGAGAGTGTCCTCAAAAAGTTCCTCGAACAGCACTGTTTCTCCGGGGTAAGCCCGGACTGGAATGGCCTTTCCGGTTACGATATGGGTAGCAATTGCCAAAAAGATCACTCCCAGGCAAGATGAAATGAACGAAAACATTTTTTCTCTCTGAAATCCCATGATCAGACACCTTCTGGTTGATTGACTGCAAATAAAGAGCAGGTTATTGGCCGAAAACAACGATTTTCCTGAGTCAATTTAATTTTCAGAATTTGTATTTTTCAAGCACGGCATCCAGGCAGTCGCCATGAATGATATCCACCAGCAAAGCAATCGCGTCATCCGGACTGTAAGCCCCGTCCCCATCCCGGTCCAGGCTTGGATCGACAGGATCCGCACGGGCTTTGAGCAGGAGGTCGATCGCATCTAAAATGTTCAAGGCCCCGTCATTGTTAAAATCACAGCCGCCCGGGGTGGAGGCAGGCAGCTCTTCCTCTGCGATCTTCAGATCATCGATCCAGATCGACTGCTCGTGCGGCACACCGGGACCGAAATAGGGCAGCATCAGAAACTGGTTGATCTTCATCCCGGGGTGCCTGCCGGTGCGGTAAAGGACATCGCGGTAATCCATCAGAAGCCGGCCGTCGTACCAGTACTGAAGCACCCCGTCGCACACTCCTATGCCATCCACCACACTGTTCAGCTTGAAAGAAGCCTTGATATGGTGCCAGTCGCCCTTGTAGTAAGGGCCCGGCTCATCGCTGAAATAAATCTCCCCGGTATCCCACTCCTTGCCGTTCCAGAACTCATCGCCGTTTTTATAGTACCCGCCCCCGTAGCCATCCGAGTCCCCATTGCCGCCGGCCACAGCTCTCCGCTCGGTCACTCCGACCAGATTCTCCCCGATCCGGCTCTGGTCTATATTCGCTCCGTCCTGGATCGCCAGGCGCGGCTTGCCATTCACAACCTCGACATAGAGAGTCAGATGCGTGTACGCGGGACCTGTGAATTGCCCGTCCTCCGTGGTCATGAACAGGAACTCGTGGGGATGCCAGTTTACCTTGGTCCATTCCCAGTCGGCGCTGTGCTTGATATAAAAGCTCAAGCTGACACTTTCCACGGGGGTAAAAAGGACCCTGGCCCCCCTGCTCTCCGGGACCACATCGCCAGTGTTCCTCCAGTGCCACTCGCAACTAGAGCCGCTCCCCGGAATGTGCTCCCCGGAGGTAATTTTCATATCCGGGCCGTCATACCAGCCCCTGGCAGCCCAGTCGGTGTCCTCGAAAGGCTCCTCGAAGAGCACTGTTTCCCCTGCGCAGAGCCTGTCAACAGGGGGCAACTGGAGAAAAACGAAGGCGATTAAAAACAGATAAACTCCCGCTGCCTGGGTAGTGAGATCTTTAAAATTATCAATCAACCGGACCATGATCAGCATAAAATAAATCCCCTAGACAGATTTACCCAGCCACTGATACAGGGAGAATATCTCTTAGAAAATTTGAAAAGCTCCCTCACTTTTTCAGGTTCAAGGCCTGGGGCACAGTGTAACACCTTCTGAACTTGTCCTCTGCTCCATAGAGCCGATAGATCTTGCGCGTATAGCAGAAATCATCTATCTGGTGGGTCAGAAACACCAGCTCCCTGGGCGCAAGCATGGCCAGGGCTTGCGGTATATCTGTATAGCGCAGGACATTGAGGAAAACAGGGCCGTCCTTGTGAGTCAGGGGGGGCGAATGAAGGATGACCCGGGTGATACGGGGGTCGAGCAGGGCTGCATAGGCCCCCAGAAGACCCGAAACTCCCTTGCCGGCCACAGTCAGCTCGGTTGAGTCAAAAGAGTGATCCCTGGCGATATGGTCTACAGCACAGAGCACATCGTAAAGCCGCATGTCATCAACCGTGCGGCCCAGGAGCATCGCCGAGCGCTGGAACCTTCTCTTGAGCGTGGTGTTCCAGACTTGCGTGCCGATACCCCGCGGATACACCATGTGCCTCGATGCGGCATAGCCCTTGAACGGATAGGCTTTCATGAAATTCCAGATACCGCTGTCCTCGGTGTCTCCCTCCGAGGCAATATAAAGTATCGCCCGCTGTTTGGGGCCCGCGGATTCCGGGATGTACGAGACCATCCCGATCTGGATGCCGGGTTCAGTCTCAAGCACATAGGAGCCGTGCTCGCCCTCGGCTTTTGTGACCCAGCTCACTTCAGCAGGCAGATTGCGGAAAACAACACTGCAGAGTCTGTCCATAACCTCGGCCCGCTTTCTCTCCCATTCCTGCAGGTTATCGTAATCTTCAAGCCGGGCTGTGGGAATAAGCAGCTCCTGGATGCACGCATTGATATTCGGGGGATGTTCTCCATTGACCCCGCCCAGGGCAGCGAGCTGTTCGCCGGGAACCTCCGCGAAAGGCTTCTCAGTTATTTTCGACTTTTTCCCTGAGAGACACCAGTCGCTCCATTCAACCGCCCTTTCGCACTGTTCTTTCGTATACCCGTGCGGCCCGGGAACCTCGAACATGCCTGTTTTATCCGCTATGCCGAACCAGGAGTAGATCTCTTTAGCCCTTTCGAGCACGGCCTTGTAGCCCAGCGGAGGATAGTAGGAGTCTTCCGAGGAGTTATGCATCAGGAGCGGGCGCGGGGCGATCAGCGCGGCCAGTGTGGGCCAGTCGTGGCGGTAGGTGTTGATAAAATAGGCGCAGTCGCAGTGCATGCGCTGGAGGTCGAGCTTGATATGGGTCTCGATATTCGAGGTTCCGGCCACAGGCTGCACCACTGCGAAACGGTCATCCGCCGCTCCGGTCATCCAGCTCAGGTGCCCGCCCCCTGAGACACCGTTGATTGTCAGCTTGCTGCCATCCACATCGCCCCGGGTGAGCAGGTAGTCCACTCCCCGCATGGCATTCCAGACCTCGATCCCGATCGGGGTATAACCGCGGGCGTACCAGTCATAGAGCTCCCAGCTATGTGTGCCGCGGTGCACGCCGAAAACCTCAGCCACCTGGATCGGATCGATCACCAGACAAATATAGCCGCTCCTGACCCAGGGTATGGCGTAATTCTGGCGCAGAGCCTTGGCTCCGTAAGGGTCGCTCGAGTGCCCGGGCCCCCAGATGACCCCAGGGAACGGTCCTTTGCCCTTTTTGGGCTTGTAGAGGTTGGCGGTGACATAAAACCCAGGCAGGCTCTGGTAGTGCAAAACCTCGATCGTGTATTCCCTGCAGTCCACGGTGCGGACAACTGTCGCCTCCAGGGGAGTGCGGGGAGGCAGCGGCTCCAGTCCGATCATGAACATATATTCCTCGTGCAGCCGGCTTTTCTCCTTTTCCAGTTTCTCGCGCGAGTCGATCCGCTCCCAGGCCTCCCGGGTCACCCTTTCACCCTCGGAGTTCAGGTAGCCGATCATGCGCTCCGGGCCCACGGATACGGTTTCCACATTGAACTGAGCGCCCAGGGGCAAGGCAAAAAATGCCAGCAGCGCCAGGCTAACGACAATCCAATTCCCATATCTGAAACAACGCCTTTTTGACATTGACCGCTCCACGGATAAATGTTTCTTTTTATCTTGCAGGTAAAAAATATCCGCTTAAAAATTATTCAGCAGGCGCGCCGCTCCCCCTGCCGTGAAAAATCGATCGGCTTTATTCCTTCAGATTCAGGGCCTGGGCCACAGTATAACACCTTCGGAACCTGCTTTCGGCACCATAGAGCTTGTAAACTTTGCGTGCATAATCGAAATAATCCATGTCATCGGTCAGGAAAACCAGCTCCCTGGGAGCGAGCATGGCCAGGGCCTGGGGGATGTCGGTATAGCGCAGGACATTAAGGAATATTGGGCCTTGCTTATGGCTCAAAGGCGGCGCGTAAAGGATGACTCTGGTTATCCGGGGATCGAGCAGGGCGGCATAGGCGCCCAGAATACCCTCGGCTCCCTTGCCGACCACAGTGAACCCGGTCGGATCGAAAGAGGGCAGCGAGGCGATATAATCCACCGCACAGAGTATATCGTAAAGCCGCATGTCATCTAGCGTGCGGCCAAGCAGCATCGCGGTGCGCAGGAACCTTTGCTTGAGAGGGTAATCCCAGTTCTGTCTGCCGATACCGCGCGGATAGACCATGTGCCGCGAAGTCGCAAGGCCTGGGAAAGGATAGTTTTGCATGAATTCCCACATGCTGCTTTCCCAGGTGTCACCCTCTGAGGCGATATAAAGCATTGCAGGCTGTTTGGGGCCCATGGACTCGGGGATATAGGAAACCATGCCGACCAGAATACCGGCCTCGGTTTCAAGAGCATAGGAATCGTGCTCACCCTCCATCTTCTTTACCGCCCTGGGGGCAGCCGGCAGATTGCGGAAGACAACATTGCGCAGCTTGTCCAGAACCTCAGCCCGCTTCCTTTCCCACTCCTGCAGGTTATCGTAAGCCTCCAGCCTGGCTGTGGGAATCAGCAGCTCCTGGATCCTGGGGTTGATATTCGGCGGATGCTCCGCATAAATCCCTCCCAGGGCAGCGAGCTGTTGGCCCGGGACTTCCTTAAAAGGCTTCTCCTCCACTGCCGACTTTTTTCCGAACAGACATCGGTCGCTCCACTCGACCGCCTTTTCGCGCTGTTCTTTGGTATAAGCGTGCGGCCCGGAAACCTCGAACATATCAACTCTATCGGCCAGGCCGAACCAGCTATAGATTTCCCTGGCCCGCTCGAGCACTTTTTTGTATCCCACCGGAGGATAGTAGCTATCGCCTGTGGAGTTATGCATCAGGAGCGCGCGCGGGGCGATAAGGGCTGCCAGGGTGGGCCAGTCGTGACGGTAGGTGTTGATAAAGTAGGCGCAGTCGCAGTGCATGTGCTGGAGATTGAGCTTGACATGGCTTTCGATATCCGAGGTTCCGGCAGCCGGCTGCACCACCGCAAGGCGGCTGTCAGCGGCGCCAGCCATCCAGCTCAGGTGCCCGCCGCCTGAGACCCCGGTGATAGTGAGCTTCTCCCGGTCTACATCGCTCCTGGTGAGCAGGTAGTCCACGCCCCGCATGGCATTCCAGACCTCGATCCCGATCGGGGTATAGCCGCGGGCGTACCAGTCATAAAGCTGCCTGGCGGATACGCCCCTGTGCACTGCGAAAATCTCGGCCACCTGGATCGGGTCCACCACCATGCAGATATAACCATCCCTGCACCAGGTAAGAGCATGTTTCTGACGGAGGATCTTGGAGCCGTAGACATTGTCTGTCGAGTGCCCCGGCCCCCAGATGACTGCCGGAAACGGACCGCTGCCATTCTTTGGCTTGTAAAGGTTGGCGGTGACATAAAACCCCGGCAGGCTCTGGTAGTGCAGAACCTCGATCGTGTATCCCTCGCAATCCACCGTACGGACTACTGTGGCCTGGAGCGGTGTGCGGGGAGGCAGGGGCTCCAGCCCGATCATGAACATGAACTCCCGGTGCAGGCGCTCCCTCTGTTTTTCGAGTTTCTCGCGCGAATCGATCCGCTCCCAGGCCTCCCGGCTCACCCTTTCACCCTCGGAGTTCAGGTAGCCGATCATGCGCTCCGGGTCCAAAGAAACGGTCGCCACATCGAACTGAGCGCCCAAGGGCGAAGTGAGAAATGTCAGCCAGGAGAGGATGACAATAATCTTGATCTGGTGCATGAAACAGCCCCCTTGTGAGATGGAACAATCCTGTGGCCAGGTGTTTTGATTTTTTTATGAAGGATGACAATTATTTGGCTTTTACCGCTGTTTTAAACGAGAAAATCTCGCCCCATCCACCCACAGCGCCCCGGCTGTCGCGGGCGCGGACTTTCCAGTAGTAAGTAGTGCCCGGGTTCAGGAAACTCCCGGGAACTTTCCACTCGCAGGCTTTGGAACCCACGTTACGGTAAAGGGCCGGCGACAGGGGCCAGCGGCAGTCCGGCCTCAGACTCAGCATTACCTGGTAGTCAGCCACCTGATCGCCTGCGTCCTCATCCCCTGTCGGCTGCCACTTGAGAGCTGGCTCGAGGGTCTTGACTTCCGCTCCAATTGACGGGGAAGCTGCCTGGACAACCCTGCCCGGTGAGTGGTTGTCGGTCTTTTCGAGCCACTTGTGAGTGATGCGTACCTTCTTCGAGCCTTCCGAGCTGTCCCAATAGCGGACTACATTCCTGCCGAGCGAGAGGGCCGGCAGGCTGTGCGGGGAGACCTGAAGATCGCTGACCGACCTGAACCAGTCGACACCGGCCTGCCTGGGAGGGCTGGCATTTTCATTGCTCCGCAGGGCAAAAGAGAGATAATACCCATCCAGCGCTGCACGCTCCAGAATCCTGGAATCGAGGTCCAGCTCGATATCCTGCACTCCGCTGCCCCAGCGGAAGTTGTAAAGGTTATCGCCTGAACCCCAGCTCCTTGTGTTGAATGAGACACTGGCCGCGCTGCCTGACTCGCTTTCCTTGACCAGTCTGCACCAGAAATGCCCGCCCACGACCGGATAGGGACTCAGGATCGGGATGGAGAAACTGGAAGGGCGGTTATAGAGCTGGTTCTGCGGCTCGGCAACGTGGACCGCCGGGCTCTGCCCATCCCGCTGGCGCGAGGTTACATTGTCCCATCTTTCATAAGCTGCATAGTCCAGCAGGTCAGTTTTTTCCAGGTCCGGCTCCCAGACCAACTGCCCGTTGGCGTACATTTGCGGGACCAGGGCATCCTTGTCGCGGCCCTCGAACTTGCTCAGCACCGGTTTCCACCAGCGGATCAGCTTTTCACCGGGTTTCAGGGTCATAGACATCTTGTAGTCTTTCAAGGCCTCGTGGTCGTAGCCATCCGACTCCCAGTTATCACGCTCGGTGATCAGGTAGCGCACGAACTCGAGATTGCGGCCCGGCGGGTCGGCGGGGCGGACCCAGGGGTCGCGCGGATGGATTGTGCGCTCGATCAGCCAGCGGTCTTTCTCCAGCTCGGCCAGGCTCGCTATGGTCCGGTTGTCGCGGGCCAGGTAAAAAACTTTCACATTCCCATCCAGCATGTGCCAGCCATCATTGTAATAGACCTCGCTGATTGTGTGTCCCGCTATCTCCCAGATACGCGCCTTGAGGCCTGCCGCAACAGCCAGAGCTTTGACCCAGGCCGCAGTATGCCCGCAAATCCCGTAGCCGTAGCCGTTCATGTTTCGCACCGGGTTGATCGAGCTCTCATCATTGGGTGAGCGCTGAAACCTCTTCCACTGCACCCACTCCCAGATAGCCAGGGCCTTCTCCTCATCAGTCGTGCAGCCGGCGTTAATTTCGGCGAGCATGGAGCTGATATCGTACCAGTCATAAAGGCCGTTCACTGTCATGCGGGGGTTGACGACAGGGGTATCCCCCAGGTTTTCGATAGTGATCTCCACATTTTCCGGGTCGTATGTCCCGGCCACCTCGATCACGTACTCATCCTGGGGACCGGTAATCACCCTGGTAAATGTTTTCGGCTCCCCGGCTGAGACAGAATGCGCCGCAAAGAAAAAAACAATCGAGCAGGCAGCAAGGCTGGAAGCCAAGCGCGGATTAATGATGAACATGGAAAACCTCCCTGGATTATTCTATGCACCCTCTGAGGTGTGAAATGGACGGCAAGAAAGCAGCCAACGCTAGAGCTGGATTAAGATTCTGATCAATAAAAATACAGGTTATGACAGAAATCGCCAGCTAGATCATCAGGGCGGACATGCTGTTTGAGCATTCTCATTCCCGCAACAGCGAGTGACGAAAATGAGAAGTCCTGATAAATCTGCCGGACTTGATAATTGCGTAATCCATTTTAAATTAATAAGGTCCGTACCATTCACAAGGCCAGGCATCTATTTTCTTCGCAATAAACAGACCTTTTTTTGTGCTCCCCGATTGACCGATTTGTCTGTAATTTTTTCTCATTTTACACCACGGAGGCTGTTTATGCCGAATCAAATATCAAAGTTAATTATCTCTCTTCTGGCTTCTGCCAATTTCCTGGGCAGCTCAAGTTTTGCCGGTCAGGTGCCGGAATTTTTCAGGTCGAGGACCGGAGATGTCGGGAAGGTAATCAGCTCGGTAAAGAAGGGAAGCGTGCGCCTGGAGGCGGTATCTCCCGGAGGTCGGCCCGTGTATTCTGTCTCCTACGGGGAGATGGAGCCTTACGTGCGCACAGCCAATTTCGTCTCCGCCGCCCTGAGCGGCCATCCCGAGGCTTTCGCCCGCAGGGCCGAAGGGGCCAGGCCGGTGCTGATGGTGATAGCCGGCGTGCACGGCCATGAGCTCGAGACCGTGGTCGGAGCGCTGAACCTGATCCGGATCATGGAGACAGGGAAGGATTTCCGCGGCCGCGCCTGGGACGAGATCTCAGAGAAAGCCGCCAGATACCGCCTGGTTATCATACCCTGCGCGAACCCGGACGGCCGGGAGCGCGTGCCCAAGAACAGCTTTGTGGGCCTGCCGGCGGATACAATGACTTATTACGGTCAGGGTACCCGGGCCGACGGCACCATGTTCCGCTGGCCGTGGGTCAAGGAGTACCATCCCATGGTGGGCGGCAATGTCGGTTTTCTCGGCGGCTATTTCAATGACCAGGGGGTGAATATCCAGTGCGACGATATGTTTTTCCCCATGGCAGAGGAAACCAAAGCCATCCTGCGCCTGGCGAAACTCGAGGCGCCGGATCTCGTGGTCAATGTCCACTCCCATGAGGAGCGCGGCGAGTTTCTGATTTCCAGTTTCGTGCCTCCGGCGATGCGGGCCAGAAACAAAGAGATCGCCGACCGTTATTTGGAGGTGATGAAAAAAGAGGGTGTGCCGCCCTGCCATTTTACCCGGGAGCTGAAAGACGCCCAGGGATTCTGGGCTATGGACCTGACCGACGCGCTGTACCATGTCTCAGGCGCCATGCCGGTGACATTCGAGGGGCCCCACGGCTGCTCGGACAGCCTGGCCTACAGGATCGACTATGACGGGATCCTCGACACGCACCTGATCATGTACCGCGAGCTCCTGCGGATCGGCCTCGAGCCTGGAGGGTTCCGGGGGAAACCCGGAGTTCCGCGGGGCAACTGGAAGGAATAGGAATAAACAACCAAACAGCGGGCCGTTTTCAATTCAATATTTCCGGCTACTTTGCCTTGGCCGAGGTCTTGAAGGAGAAAATCTCGCCCCACTCTCCAACAGCGCCGCGGCTGTCCCGCGCCCGGACTTTCCAAAAGTAAGCCGTGCCCGGATTGAGAAAACTCTCCGGCACTTTCCATTCAGACCTGGCAGAACCCACATTCCGGTAAAGGGACATCGATACCGGCCAGCGGCAGTCTGGCCGCAGGCTGACCAGCACCTGATAGTCCGCCGCGCTGTCGCCTGCATCCTCATCTTTTGCCTGGCTCCACTTGAGCGTGGGAGCCAGGCTATTCACCTCTTCCGAGCTTTTAGGGCTCACAGCCCCGGTAACCCGGCCCGGGGCATGGTTGTCATCTATTTCGCGCCACTTGTGGGTTATGCGCACCTTTTTAGCAGCTCCGCGGCTGGAGTCCCGGTAGCGGACAACATTCCTGCCGCGGGAGAGGGCCGGCAGACTGTGCGGGGATACCTGGAGATCCGTGACTGACTTGAACCAGTCCACACCCGCCTGGGCCGGCTTTCGTGACTCGGCATTTCCCTTGAGCGTGAAACCGATATCATAGTTGTAGCACGGGGCGCTCTGAAGGATATTGTGGTCGAGATCAACCTCGATATCCTGGGCCCCGGAGCCCCAGCGGAAGGTATAAAGGTTTCCCCGGTCCCAACTCGGCTCGCCGAAAAAGACGCTGGCCGATGCCCCGCCGGGATCCTTGACCAGCTTGCACCAGAAGCGCCCGCCCACAATCGGATAGGCGCTCTGGATTGGGATAGTGAACCTGGATGGGCGAGTGTAGTTCCGGTCATGCAGCTCGGCGATATTGATCGCCGGGTCCTGGCCGTTCCGGTGGCGGGTGGTGACATTCTCGATTACGTTCAGATAGTCCCTGACATCTATTTTCTCCAGGTCCGGCTCCCAGACCAGCCGGCCGTTGGCGTACCTTTGCGGTACCAGCGCCTGCTTGTCGCGCCCCTCGAACTTCCCGAGCTCTGGCCCCCACCAGCGGATAAGCTCTTCACCCGGTTTGAGGGTGTAAGACATGTTGTAGTCTTTCCCGATTTCGCTGTCGTAACCGTGTTCCAGGTAATTATCCTTCGAGCTGACAATGTAGCGCACGAATTCCTCGTTGCGGCCCGGCGGGTCAGGCTGGCGGACCCAGGGGTCGCGCGGATGGATTGTGCGCTCGATCAGCCAGCCGTCCTTTTCGAGCTCAGCCAGGCTCGCTATTGTCCGGTTGTCGCGCCCCAGGTAAAAAACCTTCACGTTTCCATCCAGCATGTGCCAGGCGCCATTGAAATAAACCTCGTTAATAGTATGCCCCCAGATTTCCTGGACCCGCCCCTCGAGCCCGGCCGCAGTCCAGAGCGCCTTGAGCCATGCCGCAGTGTGGCCGCAGATACCATAGCCGTAACCGTTCATGGCTCTCACCGGGTGAAGAGAACTTTCGTCCTGGGGCGAGCGCTGGAACCGCTTCCAGTGTACCCACTCCCAGATCGCCATTGCCTTTTCCTCATCCGTGGTGCAGCCGGCGGTGATCTCTTTAACCATCGAGTTGACATCGTACCAGTCGTAAAGGCCGTTCACAGTCATGCGCGGGTCTGCAACCGGGGTCTCCCCCAGGTTCTCGATTACGATCTCCACGTTTTCCGGATCCAGGGTACCACCCACCTCGACCACATACTCCTCCTCCGGACCGGTGATAACTTTGCTGAATGTCTTCACTTCCCCGGCAAACAATCCGGGAACCGAAAAGCAACCAACAAGCGCAATTGAGCAAAAGGTGCGCGCCAATCTCGAATGGGCCGGAAACATTTAAACCTCCCGCTGATAAAAGTTTTCCCTTGGCTGTTCTGACTGAAATCTTTGGAGGGAAACAGAGCTCCGGGTGCCGAACAGGGAAAGTGACTGAATAATTTCAAGTTATAAGCTATTCCTACTCAGGTCATAAAATTGGTTGCATCTTTCCGTAAAGGAAATTCTTTTTCTTCTTTTGATGGCAAAAGAAGCAAAACCATTTCTTTTGTAACCAAAAGAAACAAAAGTTAATCCTGGCATTTAAGTCCTTTACTCCGCTCCGCCAAGCTCGCCTGGCGCGATAATGCTGCGCAAAGGCCTGCCTGGGCGTTGTACATCTAGTATGGCGATGATGGAAATTACTTGTCTTCTACACGCTCCAGAAACAGGGTCCCCGGACTTCAGGGCTTCTTATGGCCTCTGTTTTACTTGAGATGATCTACCATCCCAGGTAGTTGCACTTAAACCTCTCTTCGGTAGTTGTAAAAGTTTTTCTCTCGGAATATTTCAATCGTAGTTACATAAAGTGAGCCGCAGACGCCTAAAATTTAAAAATTGACACCTGGTAAATCATTCCTGCTGACTTGACTTTTATGAATAACCAAGGCTGACGCATATATTTAATAACTATTTAATGCTCTCTGTAGTAATAAACAACGAAGAATATGTCAAGATTCTACAGAAATTTCAGGAAATGCCGCTGTTGTCAAAAAAATTCGGGTTTGATCTGACTCCACCGGTCAATATCAATTGCCATCAGCGATTTCCGGCTGTACATTAACACAGAGTTTCCTGAGAGGACTCTATCCTTGATGAAAAGTCCGGTTTTGTCTATTTTTTACTTTCAATTTGATTTCATTCTGCCCAGGAGTGAAATACACTGATGAAATCTGAAAACAGAGCATTATTCTTTCTGCCCCTCCTTATTCTCTCCTGCTCCAACCCGGAAGTGGAGAAAAAGGAAACCGCTTCTCCAATCCGCTTCGGCACTTATATCGGCACAGCGAGTGATGAAACCACCAACCTGCTTCATATCTATTCGCCCTGGAACTCTTCGCAGCACCTGACAGTGAATTTTCCGGAGCACTGCTGGGGAGTGAACCTGCCCAATGTAAGCCACTCCAGCACGGTTAAGATTCCCGAGCCCTGGAGCTTCAACGAAGACTCGACCGAAGCCTTTTTCGAGCACATACCGCGCCAGGGAGTGCTGTTCCGGGCCGAGGCCAGGGCAGAGTCAATGGGAGTAAGGCTTAGCATAAAGATAACCAACAACTCGGACACTCCCATTTCCGATATCCGGGTCCTGGTCTGCGTGCGGCCGGATCAGATGACCGCTTTCCGCGATACAGAATATGCCAGGACTTATGTGGCCGTGGAGGGCAAGCCGTTGAAGCTCGGGATCGAGACCCATTACAGCGGCGCTTTGCCGGAAAGGTTGCCGCCCTGCTGGGCTTTGAATGTCAAGGGGGGGCCGGACAACCTCACTTTCCAGGACCTCGGCTGGTTCCGCGACGGTCCGGGAAGAATCGTGCAGGAACGGGCGTATCCCCCGCTGACCGCCATTCAATCCCGGGAAGACCCGGACAGATGGATCGCCACGATCTGGAACCCGGCGCGCCTGCTTTTTGCAAACCCCTTCATTCCATGTTTTCATTCGGACCCCCTGGTGCCGGACTGTCCTCACGGAGAAACGACCAGGACTGAAGGCTTGATCATTTTCCACGAGGGAACTTACGCTTCACTGCTCGAGCGCGCACGGAGAGAACTCGGCCTGTAATCTTTATTCCAGGCCAGCAGGAAAATGGAAAAATCGAATTATTGGTCATTAACATATTCAAATAAAACTTACATTGATGATGCCCAGCTCCCCAGAGGAGTACAAACAAATATATTTTAGGAAGAGGCACAATAATTTCTCTATCCAGGAGGCGTATCATGAAGAGCCGTATTTTAGCAGGAGCCGTTTTTTTCAGTCTCGTTCTCTCTCTCCAGGTAATGGCCCAGGAAAACCGCTACGGCATATTCGACACCCTGAGTTTGAAGAACTTCCATCCAGAGTCCCGCCTGCAGGTACCGGCTCACGAAATCCTGCGTCCTAAGTTTCCGGTGATCGACGCCCACTCGC
>DATKXY010000261.1:0-11771 GCA_035528795.1 archaeon
GGTTTTATTGGCTTTATTGAATCTTGGTTTTTCATAATTCAACCAATGATAGCAACAAAGTACAAAAATAAATATACATTCCTCTTTGTGTCTTTGTGGTTAGATAAAATAAATTTCAAATATTTTTGGCTAGCACTCTAACAGTCAATATTTTCACATTCATTCATCTTCATTTATTTTGTGCTCTGATTTGCTTGAAATTGAGAGTCTAGAAAAGTATAATAAATGGTACCTTATAAAAGTGGGGGTGATTTATGTATATACGCATTGTACTTTCACTCCTTTTGATGGTGACAACCTTTTCCGCGCCCGGCATTCATGCAGCCTCAATCCTGGTTCGGAGCAATCTGCCGGGAGCAAGCCTGCAAGTGGATAACCAGCAAAAGGTTTTAACTGATCAGGACGGTCTCGCCTTTATCAGCGGCATCCCACCCGGCAGCCACCAAATCACTATTACCAAACAAGGGTATGAAACTTATACGGAAAAGGTAATCGTAAAGGACAAGCTTACCACCATTATTCAAGCTGAGCTTGTCATTCTCGACCAGGCACCTCCGGAAATCAAGCTGCTTTCACCTGTACCGATGCAGGGTATCCGCATATCCATGGAAAGGGCCTCAGTGCAGTTAATCGGCCTGGCAAGGGATAAATCCGGGGTCGCCTCGATTGTTATAAACGGGCAGAGGGCTGAATTAGTCCCGCCCGATAATAAGGAAAGCAATTTGCTGCCCGGAAAAACCTTCAAGTTCATCTCAGAGGTTTCATTAGGCGTTGGCAGCAACACAATTCGGATAGAAGCTGTCGACAGCATAGGCAATCGGGAGACTTTTGACCAGGAAGTTCTTGCTATCCTCGACCGGACCCTTCCGGAAATCAGGCTCCTTTCACCGGAGCAAATAACCAGTATACGCATTGCCGCCATAGAGCAAACCATTCAGCTAATTGGTCTGGCGAGGGATGAAAGCGGGATAGCCTCAGTTTCCATTAATGGGCAGAGTGTTGAGTTGCTCGCACCCGGTAGTGAGGAAATGAGCCTGCTCCCCGGAAAAACTGTCAAGTTCATCTCAAAGGTTTCGTTGAGTGTCGGCAGTAACACGATCCAGCTAGAAGCTGTCGACAGCACAGGCAATCGGCAGAGCTTTGTTCAGGAGACTCTGGCCATTTTCGACCAGGCCCCTCCGGAAATCAGGCTCCTTTCACCGGCACCCGTACGCGGGATGCGAATTACGGCCAAAGAGGAAAAAATCAGTATAACCGGTTTGGCAAGGGATGATGGAGGAGTGGCTTCAGTTTCCGTAAACGGGCAGCGGACTGAGTTGATCCCGCCCGGCGGCGAAGAAATGAAACTGCTGCCTGGAAAAACTGTCAAGTTCATCACAGAGGTTTCATTGGATGTCGGCAGTAACTCGATCCGGATAGAAGCTGTCGACAGCGCAGGTAATCGGGATAGTGTTGAACAGATAATAGACAGAAAATCCGAGCTGCTGGCCTCTCTTAATATGACCTGCCGAGCTCTTCTGATCGCAGTTAACGATTATCAAAACTGGGGTAAACTGCACAATCCAATCACTGATATTCGGGCCCTGGACCAGGAGCTAAGGGAAAATTACGACTTCCAGACCAATGTGTTGGTTAACCCCAAGAAAACTGAGATATTAAGCAGTGTTCGGAATTACTACAACCAGGAATTTTTCGAGAATGACGAACTGTTGATCGTGCTTGCCGGCCATGGACACTTTGACGAGCTTTCCAAGACAGGAGCTTTTATCTCTACGGATGCGAAAACGCCGAGTCAGGATCCAAATTTCGAAACCTATATTGGTTACCCGATACTCGAAAATCTCATTACCCATATCCCCTGCAAGCATATCCTGGTGGTGCTGGATGCCTGCTTCGGAGGCACTTTTTTCCGGGAGGTCGCCATGCGGGGTGAAGACGATGTCTACCGGGAGCTTCCTCCGAAAGAGAAAATCCTTCGGAAGATGAAGTTCAAATCCCGTATGCTGTTGACTTCCGGAGGCAAGGAGTACGTTCCTGACGGCAGACCGGGAGATCACAGCCCTTTCATGCGCAGGTTCCTGGAGGGCCTGCGCAATTACGGCGGCACGGATAAAATCCTGGGCGTTGACGAGCTCAAGGTTATTTACATGGACGCTGTCAATCCCCAGCCATTTCTGGGGGAATTCCTGGATAACGAGCCGGGAAGCAATTTTCTTTTTATCGCCAACTGAACCTTAATCTTTGAGTGTTGAATATCAGGAGAATCCGATGAGACGAGCAGCCAGCCTGTTCATACTTCTTGTTTTTCTCAATCAAATAGTGCTGGGAAACCTGTGGTGCCAGACAGCTATCACCGGCCAGGTTACGAATGTTTCCGGGTCCCAGATCATGATTGACAAGGGCAGCAGCAGCGGCGTCAAAATCGGTTCCGCAGGAGTGATTTATTACATGCAGCAAGTGGCTGACCGCAGGGTACAGGTGGCAGTGGCTTTGGCCAAGGTAACGAATGTTACGGCTGATACTGCCCAGCTCCAGATAGTGGACCGCACGGCAGAGATCAAGGAAGGCTATCTTGTCGAACTGTCAGTAAAAAAAGGGGGCAGTAAGTGGTGGATCTGGCTCTTGATTGCTGCCGCAGGTGGCGGAGTGGCTGCAGCAGTGGGAGGAGGAGGCGGCGGCGGTGGAGGTGGCGGCGGAGGTGGTGGTGGTGACACAATAGGAACTATCAGCATAGATCTACCGGCCAATTAACCGGAGAATTCGATGAAAAACAAGCTCATAAGATTATTAATCCTCCCATTTTTGGTTCTTTTATTTACTTGCGATAAAGACCGCCTGCCCACAGAAACGGAACTGACTGCTAAAGGCCAAATAGTTATCGTGCTTGAAGAGGGCCAGTCATCTAGTGAGTTAGCGGCAGCCCGGACAGATTCGGCAAAAATTTCCATTGAAAAAGAAAAAGACCTGAAACAACCCCGGCTCTCAGCAGTCAACCAATTGGAAGTCCGGATTCTGGGTTCTGATAACACCCAGATAGCGACCGGTTCTTTTACCCCTGCCGACGGCCGCTTCACTGGAACCATAGATGTCAAAGCCCAGAACGACCTGAAAGTTCTCTGTATCGGTAAAAACAGTGGGATTGCGGAAAGATTTGTGATGGCCAGCGGCGTAAATGTCATCGCCGGCCGGACTACGACAGTCAGTGTGAATCTCAGTACATGGACAGCGGGCTATATTCCGCAAATAACCAGTATCAGCCCCAACCCGAGCACAGACGGCAGTTACACTGTCTCCTGGCGCGGCGTAACCGGAGCTGCGAGCTACTTGCTGCAGGAGGCTGCGAATTCCGGTTTCAGCGGTGCGAGGACAGCTTATTCCGGCAGCTCTCTTCAGGCTGCTATCTCAGGTAAAACCCAGGGAACTTACTATTACAGAATACAGGCGACGAATGACTATAATGTGACAAGCGGCTGGAGCAGCGAGGAGAAAAAAGTTGAAGTAACTCCGCCACCAGGTATCCCCACTTTATACGATCCAGGCACCAGTGTAATTTCAGATACGAATTACACACTGAGCTGGAGCAATGTGAGCGGAGCTACATCTTACACTATAGAAGAAGCGACCGATAATTTGTTTAACAGTCCGACCGCCCAGACTGTTACCGGCACTTCGCAGAGTTTCAGCCACAGTGTGAGTTCAACGACCACTTATTACTACCGGGTTAAGGCCAACAGCGCAACCGGCAGTAGTGAATGGTCCAATCTAGTGGATATGATAGTTAATCCTTTGCCTTTTGGTCCACCGCCGGTATTAAGCGACCCTGGCACCACTGTCAGTTATGGAAAGAGCTACACACTGAACTGGAGCAGCGTGGATGGTGCTATATCTTACACTATAGAGGAAGCAACCGAAAGTACGTTTGCCAGTGCGACCACCCAAACTGTTACCGGCACTTCACAGAGTTTCAGCCACAGCGTGGGTTCAACGACCACCTATTACTACCGGGTTAAGGCAAACAGCGCAACAACCAGCAGCGACTGGTCGAACACAGTGGATATGATCGTTAATTCTCCCAGTGTTCCGACATTAAACGACCCTGGCAACAGTGTTCTTTCAGGTGTGAGCTATACGCTGAGCTGGAGCAGCGTGAGCGAGGCTATATCTTACACGATAGAGGAAGCGACTGACAATTCGTTCGCTGGAGCTATCAGCCAGAATGCCACCGGGACATCAAAAAGTTTCAGCCACAGTGTCAGCGCACCAACAAATTATTATTATCGGGTGAAAGCGAACATGGAAGGCGGGAGCAGCGATTGGTCTAATACAGTGGATATGCTGGTTACCCTGTCAATTCCTGGGACTCCTGTGTTAAAAGATCCCGGCTACAGCGCCGTATCTGATCAAAGCTATATTGTGAGCTGGAGTAAAGACAAATGGGCGACTTCCTATACGATAGAAGAAGCGACTGAAATTTCGTTTCAAGGAGCTGTCAGTCAGACAGTCAATGATACAGCACAAGCTTTCAGCCACAAGGTTACCTCAAGAACCACTTATTTCTACAGGGTAAAAGCCAATGGTGTCACTGGAAACAGCGACTGGTCAACGCCTGTCGATATTATTGTTGATGTCTGTTCACCAGGGCCTGAACTCGAGGCTCCAGGGGACAGTGTAGCAAGCGGTTCAATTTTTACTCTCAACTGGTCCCAGGTAAGTGGAGCTACAAAATATCTGGTAGAGATATCGGAAAATGCCTCATTCAGCACCACGGACACTTTGTATTCCACTTTTCTCCGGTCGCTTCAAAACCGAAGTGTCCAGACCCGAACCACCTTCTATTATAGAGTTTTGGCGGTGTTGGTTTCCGGGGAATCATGCTGGTCGAATGTAGAAAGCGTTCTTGTATACGTTGCGATAATACCTGTACCTCCGGTAGTCGCAGATCCCGGAGCCAGCATTAACTCGAATTCAAGTTACACGGTGACCTGGAGCAAACCGCCCGGCGCCACATCATATACAATCGATGAGGCGACTGACATTTCGTTCAGCGGATCTGTCAGCCAGACAGTCACCGGTACATCAGCCAGTTTCAGTCACAGTGTGGGCACAAGCACCACCTATTATTACCGGGTGAAAGCCAGCAGTGTAGCAGGGAGCAGCGGCTGGTCGAATATAGTGGATATGCTGGTCAAACCGGTAATTCCAAATAAGCCGGCATTAAACGACCCGGGGGATTGTATCGTTTCGGGCAATAGCTTTGACTTGACCTGGGGCAGTGTGAGCGGAGCGGCTACCTACACGATTGAGCAAGCGACCAACAGCTCTTTTAGCGGGGCTTCCAGTCAGACTATTAGCGGCACTTCAAAGAGTATCAGCCCCAATGTGAGTGCCACGACAACTTACTATTTCCGGGTGAAGGCGAACAATGAAAGCGGCAGCAGCGACTGGTCTAATACTGTGGATCTAGTAGCTTACCCGTCGCCTGTTCCGCCGGTAGTGGGAGACCCCGGCAACAGTGTCACCTCGAGTACGAGTTACACGGTGAGTTGGGGCAGTATTATCGGGGCTGTCAGCTATACAATCGAGGAAGCGACTGATAGATGGTTCGGCGAGGCCGCCAGCCAGACTTTAAGCGGCACATCACAGAGTTTTAGCCACAGCGTGAGCTCAACGACCACGTATTATTACCGGGTGAAAGTCAATTGTGGAGCTGTCAGCAGCGGATGGTCCTTTATAGTGGATATGATAGTCGGACCTCTGCCCCCGGTTACCGAATTTCGGGCTGTGGGAGGAAATGCACAGGTCAGTTTGAGCTGGACCAACCCCAGTGCTGCCGGTTACCAGGGTACGGTAATCGTGCGTAAAGAGGGTTCTTATCCAGTCAGCCCTACCGACGGGACAGAGGTCTACAAGGGCGCTTTCACAAACACAGTGGATTACGGTCTGACTAACGGAATAGTCTATTATTACTCGGCTTTTACTTATGATCCAGGGAATAACTATTCATCCCGGGTTACGGCAATTGGTATCCCGTTTGTTTCAGGCGTTGTCACGGAAATCTTCGGCATAAAATTGGTCGCCATCCCTGGCGGCGATTTCCAGATGGGGCAGGATGGTATAGCGACACCGGTTCACACAGTGACCCTGACCACTTTCCAGATGAGCATTACGGAGATCACCCAGGGGCAGTATGTAAGAGTAATGGGCTCTAACCCTTCCGGTTTTAATACAGGTGACGACAATCTTCCGGTTGAGCAGGTAAACTGGAAAGACGCTGCGACCTTTTGTAATCAGCTCAGCCAGGCGGCGGGCCTTGAGCCATGTTACGACCTGAGCACATGGAGATGCGATTTCACCAGGAGCGGTTTCCGCCTGCCTACTGAAGCCGAGTGGGAGTATGCCTGCAGGGCGGGGACAAGGACAAATTATTATACCGGTGACAATGCGGCCGACCTGTTGCGTGCGGCCTGGTATTCAGATAACAGTGGCCAGGCAACGCACCCGGTGGGTTTAAAGGAACGCAATGCCTGGGGTTTGTACGACATGCACGGTAACGTGTTCGAGTGGTGCAACGACTGGTTTGATCAGAATTACTATACTGTAAGCTCCAGGTATGATCCTACCGGCCCTGCATCCGGCTCAGACCGCGTTCTGCGCGGCGGTAGCTGGTTCAATAATGCGAACTTCTGTCTGTCAGCCGGTCGCCAAAGCTACTCCCCGGACTATGGGTACAACGGCTTGGGCTTCCGCATTGTGCGCCGCTAGTTTTTTGCGCTATAAATTTGAGCGCTTGGTCCTTGATTTTGTCCTTGAAATTGGGACACAGAGCTTCGCCCCTGAGCACTCGAGTTATAAGCAGGGAGCATATTATATTGATGAGCTAGTATCTCGTGCCTGTTTGTTGGATCTGATACAGGAAACATTTCATAAATAGTTAGACCAGGAGATCAAAAATGAACCTGCGAGTGATCTTGGTGATAGGATGCTGTTTTTTGATAGGCTGTTTAAATCTTCTGCTCGCACAAGGCCCCGGCTCTTCTTCTGCAAATATCGGAAAAGTCACGTATATTAAGGGGAAAGTGACAGGTGGACAAGAAACAAACCTCGCCCCGCTCAAACTGGGACAGGCCGTGAGCGATAAAACCATTCTGGTAACCGCACCCGGTGCCAAAATAAAGATTCTGCTTACCGAGAGTAAAATTTTAGTAACTATCCTCTCCGATACCAAGGCTCTAATCACTCCTAATGGCGCTGAAATTATTGAAGGTTCAAGTCAAAACATCGTTGTGAAAAAAATGGAGTTTCTGCAACCCAACCCGGAGCTTAATGAACAAAGCCGTCAACTGGGAGGAACTTTTCTGATGAGGGGGGTCCAACCGGAGGTCGAGTTCCTGAGCCTTAAAGAAACCACTATCAGGGAGACAAGACCTGCATTCCGCTGGAAAAGCAGCAATCAGGGCCCATTCCTTATCAGTCTGGGCCAAATAAGCCACAGCGGGGGAAAAATCGCGATCTGGCAGAATCAGACCTCTCTGGACAGCCTTCCTTTTCCCGCCCGGCAGCCAGGCCTGGAAGAGGGGGAATCGTATTACTGGGAAATCACTTATAAGTCTGCCGCCGGCAGCAAGTCAATGGATTCAGCCAGGTTTTACGTACTTTCAGCAGCGGAAAAACAAATGTTCGATAAAGAACTTGCACAATTGGAGGACCTGGTAAACGCGGACCAAGAGGATGCGATTACGAGGGATATCTTGAAAATAGAGCTATTGAAAAAGTATCACCTCAATGATGAGCTGAAAGATTTTATAGCGGAAATGCTGACCAGACATCCCGGAGATGAAGAAATCAAAAAGATGGCAGAATCTTTCTGATATACTGGCCAGGCAAGGAAAACAGAAGAGAATTTCCGGGTCAAGGGCCGATGGATGCGGGACTTGGATAATCAAATTCCCGATTATTTTTTTGTACTTGATAAAGATCGGTTATGAGGTGCAATAATTCAAGAAACTGATAAATAGCCGCAATATGGTTTTGAGGAAAATATATGTTTTTGACACAGTTGCAGCCGAACTATGCAGCCTGAGCAAGTGGTTCGGCTTTATTGTGTGACCGGTAAATGGTTTGGGACGGAGATTTTTAAGGCCTTTAATGGCTCTGAACAGAGTCTCGCCTGCTTAGCTCCAGTGCCTGCATTCCCGTATGCAGCGGAGATTGGGGTGATTCAGGACCAAAATAAAAAGTCGGTTTAGAGAGGAAAAAATGTTTTCCGGAAACGCTGAGCTTGAGAACTTACTTTTTTAGGGAAGGTGTAAATATGCCAGCAATAAAAAAGCGATTCAAGCCTGGAGATGTAATTTTTTCAGAAGGGAGTCTGGGCAACACTTTTTACTTTATCGAGCAGGGCAAGATAGAAGTAAGCCGGACAGTGGCAGGTAAAAAGGAAGTCCTGGACGAACTTTCGGCTGGGGCGACATTCGGCGAATACGCATTATTGAGCAAGGAGAAAACGAGACGCAGCGCCACTGTAACAGTCCTCGAAAATGCCGAGTTGGTGATAATGGATGAAACCACGCTGGAAAATGTGCTTCAGAATGTGCCCAAATCCGTGATCGCGCTGATCAGGAACACTGTCAGCAAGCTTTTGAGTCTTGAGGATAGATACTTTAAGGCGGAGAGCCGCTGTGAGAACTTGAACCTGACCTATCTGACCGAAATTCTAAGCGAGAAAAGGCAATCGATGTTAAAAAATTTTCCTGTTTATCTGAAGAAATATTCTCTGGAGGAACGCAGCGAGATTCTTGATTATATGGAGAGGATAATAGCAGTTTGCCGTAAAATATATCAGCTTGAGGATGAGGTCAAGTCCTCCGGTAAAAAATAAACTGTGAAGAAATAATTTTTACAGGGTAAGTTCACCATACCTTTTACTCCTTTTATTAGCCGGACAATTGTACCAGACAATTTCTTGAATTGTTATGGTGAAACAATTGATCTCCGGGCTTCCAAAAACCAATGCGCAGTCTATTCAATAAGCTTCCCGGGAAAATACACCCCTATCTCATCGGTCTGGGATTATGGTGTATTCTATTCGCTTTGCACCATTTGAACGCTTTCCGGTTGCTGGAGTTAAAGTCCATAGACAACTGTTTCCGCTCTCGAGGCGCTCTCCGGTTGAGCGACAAAGTCGTTATTGTCGGAATAGATCAAAAATCGTTCGACGAATTGGATGAGCCGGTAATTTTCTGGAACGGTCATTTTGCGCAGATTATTGAAAAACTTGCTCAAGCCAGGGCGCGCGTGATCGGTTTCGACCTGATCCAGAATAAAGTTTTCGATAAGTACATTGCAGAAGAAAACCAGGAACTTCTCGAAGTAGTAACAGATATATTAGATCAAGACGAGACAAAGCTGGTATTTACCTATATCCCGGATAAAAACCTCTACCCGTTCGAAATGCTGCAATACGCTTTGCTTGGATATGGAAGTCTGGGATACGCCAACCTCACGGTGGATCCTGACGATATTATCCGCAGACAACTGTTGTATGGTGTTTCCAATGGCGCCGTAGTGCCTTCTTTCGCCTTGCTTGTCTGTGCCAGGTTTTTAGGCTGTGAGATTTCTCTCAAAGGAGAGAAGCTTTGGCTTGGAGACCGCAGGATACCCTCCAGCCTTTCGGACCCGGGGACGATGATAATCAATTTCGCTGGCTCAGAGCACACTTTCAAGAGCTTCTCTTTTATCGAGGTGCTTCGCAGAGCAGAGCAAGGGGATCTAAAGTATTTTGCCGACAATTACAAAGACAAGATAGTTTTGATCGGTGTTGTTACAAACGAGGACAGGCATTATACGGCTTTTGAATCCAGGGAGCAGGGATACTCCTTAATGCCGGGCGTAGTAATTCACGCCAATACGGTGGAAACCATACTTCAGGGCAATTTTATTTCTGAATATTCCCCTTTCGACTTTGCAGGGCTGCCCTTTTTAGTTCTACTGCTGTTACTGGCAGGACTTTATCGGAAGTTGGGAATGGCAGTCGGAGCGCTTCTGACAATAATTCTTCTGCTTGCAGGTTATTACCTCTGTCAGGCCCTCTTCAAGCACAACGTGGTGGTTTATTATCCGGCAGTCGGTATCGGGGTTTTTTCCCTGCCCCTTGTGTTTTACTCTTTCAACTATTTGTTGGAGAGAAAAGAGAAGGAGAGGATCAGGGGCATTTTTTCCAGCTATCTGAACCCGCATGTACTGGAGGACTTGCTGAAAAGAGATAACAGCTTCCTCTTTGACGTGGAAAGGAAAAAAATCGCGATCATGTTTTCGGATGTCAGGGATTTTACCACCATTTCCCAATATCTTGAGCCGGATGAAGTGGCGGAGCTGTTGAACGAATACACAGAAGCGATGTTTGAGGCTATTTTTAAACATCAGGGCACCCTGCACCAGTATATTGGTGACGGTATAATGGCCCTCTGGGGCGCTCCGGTGCCAGATGAAATTTGCTGCCTGAATGCCTTGCGCGGGGCAATGCAGATGCTGGAAAATTTGAGACCGCTTAACGAAAAATGGGACCGCATCGAAAAGTTGCGACAAATAGCTGAAAAGTTAGGCAGGGATTCGCTTTTCAAGATCGGCATTGGCATCCATTATGCAGAGGTGGTGGTAGGCTATATCGGCCCACAGCGGCGGATGCAGTACACGGCTATTGGCGACGGGGTCAACACCGCTTCACGGGTAGAGGGTCTGAACAAAAATCTGGGCACCGAACTGCTGATTACGGAAGATTTTTACTCCAAGGTCAAGGACAAAGTGGAGGCGGAATTCCTCGGGCCAAAACAGGTCAAAGGCCGGAATGAGCTGGTGGATGTTTACAAGGTGCTTAATCTTCGGATTGAAAGCTAAAGCCGGGACACAAGATCTGCATCCAAGAAGCTGGATAGAAAACAGGAGAAAAGCACGGTCCACGCAATTACTGCCAAGCACAGGATATTTAGATGAACCGTTACGCCGCAGTTTTTGTCATTCTGATTTTAATAGCTTATGGACCAGCCCGGGCCAATGATTATGCAGATGGAGAGAAAGCGTTTGATTCCGGCGATTACAAGCGTGCTGTCGCCGCTTTTTCCGGGGTGATTGCACAATTCCCCAGGAATGCAGGCATTTACATTATTCGAGGTATAGCATACCACAAGCTGGGAGAATATAATAAGGCGATCGATGATTTCACTAAGGCCATTCAATTAGACTCTAAATCTCTTTTTTACACTAGTCATAAGACTCCTTACATTATGGAGGGCCAAGGGCAGGACTCTCTCAAAGCTTATGAACGGGCTATTGAACTGTATGCCCGGTCTTTTGCTTACTATTGCCGGGGGAATTCTTACTCAGAGTCTGGTAACCTCGAGCAGGCAATCGAAAATTACACAAAGGCCGTTGAACTATATCCTTTAAATACGGACGCGTATTTTAACCGGGGGCATGTCTACAACTACTCGGGTAAAACATTAAATGCCTTAAAAGACTGGATTCAAGCGGCCAATCTGGGACATGAAGGGGCTCAGAATCTCTTGAAAGAAAAAGGAATCAGGTGGTAAAATTTTTCGGCTCTTCAATCAACAAAAGGGGAATGCGGGTAATTGCTATTTGCAGCCTTAAGGATTGCGCCAGGAAATGAAAATGCCGTCTGATTAAATGAACTACCCCGAAGCAAGCTGCGGGGTATCTGTTTGGAATTCGATTTATTAGTTTGATGCTACACTTTCACCCCCCCCTGTAGTGGG
>DATKXY010000262.1:0-13636 GCA_035528795.1 archaeon
CACCGCCCTTGCTGTTCCGAACTGTCTGGCCTTCCTCGAGGACCCGGCCCATCTCGAAACCGTCGCTTCCAGAGACCACCACTGCGGCATCCTGACAAAAAATCTCACCGGGGCTTATGGTCCGGAAAAGGTAAAATGTAAAGAGAAGCTTAATAAGAGGCACTTTCTTTATTGCGGAAAAATTCGGCATGGCCAAACCCTGATCATTAATAAAAAACCCAAAACGTTTTACAGGGAGGGGAGCAGCTTGCGTGTCCTGGTGCGGAAACTGGACGGGCCCGCCCCAACCCTGGGCTGTCGAAAGTAAAAAAATAACAGCAAGAAACATATCGTAAAGGGGCGATTCGCGAATCGCCCCTGCTTTTTCCAAAATTGTTCTGAAAATACTGAGTATTTTTGCTCGCTCCAGGCTAAAAGGTCAATACCTTGCAGCCCTCTTTTAAAAACTGAGTCAGCGGCTGGCCCATGTATTTCACCTCGATACCGAATTTTTCCAGGCTCCCGGAGACCCCGTAGCTGTCTGCACACGCTTTGCAAGCCACCAGCTCCACACCGGCTTTTTTTATCCTGCCGATATATTCCTGCAGCTCGGTGTCTACGGCAAGAAGCTGAGCTGAGGGCCCCCAGACTATCAGGCAGATATCGCTCCACCAGCCATTGAGCTTGGCGTTCAATGTATACATAAACACCATTTTCAAGGCCACATCCCTGTCTCCGCTGGTCCACAAGACCACCAGCTTACCCGGGTCGACCGGTTTTTCAGACATAATGTTTTCCTCCGTAGCATCCAGTTCCGGCACCGAGCCCAGAAAGACCCCGGCGCCACCGCCGATTACCGCTGATTGCAAGATTTTTAAAAACTCCCGGCGAGCTAAGCTATTGAATCTTATTGATTTATATGACTGTTCCATAATAATCAGGGGGCGGGATTTATACTGTAAAATGAATTACCAATGGCGTTTGGCTGTAACTTGCCTTGGGGAACAATTAAATAACAAATACGTAAAATTATTAATGAGAAATGAAACCTGTGAGGAGAGTACTTTTCAGAAATGACTTATTACAGGAAGCTTTTTCGTGGCACAGGTCAATAGTGTAATTCATACAATAGATTTTACATATTTCTGGATTCACGGCTTTGAATCTGTAAGGCTGTCGCTTCCTGCACTACCTCATCGTAAGTTTGAATGTCGAATTCTTTTAAAACTTCGGCTACTTTGACATCAGGAGAAAGACTCTCGATGATGGACCATTCCTCTTCATGATAAGTAGTGAACCGGATTGCCTGGCCATATTTTTTCCGGATGTCGCTGAATTTATCCACAAAAGGCCAACTGTGAAGAAATGCTTTCTCCAAGTTGACAGGTGCACAACACCATGTTTCCCATAGGCCAGTCCACGCAACTGTTTCACCAGTAATATCGCAGATCCGGGTTACTCCCTTGCGAGTACTGGAAACAACGATATATCGAAACAAGTTCGCCAGCATGTTGAGTTTGGTGCCCCCACCGAACGCCGAGGACCAAAAAACAATTTCAGCGCCGGCCTCATGGAGATGCTGCCATCCATCAAGCCATTCAATATCAAAGCAGATTTGTGCCCCTATAGTACCGAAATCCGTCTGAAATACGGGCGGTGTTAATGGCCCAGGTGATATGCCATCGTTTATTTCTCCAACTGTTGGATGCATTTTTCGATACTCACCAACCACCTTTCCCCGGCGATCGATTAACACCAACGCATTATAGTATTTTCCGTCCTCTACTGTGTAAATCGGGCACCAGACATAACATTTATTTTTTCCGGCGAATTCTGCAAACCTTGCCGAAGTTTGCCCAGCCGCTTTTTCCGCAATTTCTGCGACTTTCGGCCTCCCGGAGGACAAATTCACAAAAGGCCCCACTTCCGGCAGACAAATGATATCAGGTTGCAGCGGTGTAATTTCTTCCATCCGCTCAAGAAGCTTATCGATCATTTCATCTGGATGGTCCGCTATGAGATTATTCTGGGAAATACTTGCAATCCATACTTCTCGAGGTAACCTTTGACTCCGGTCCGATATCAGTCCTCCCGGAGTTCTCGAAGGTTCTCCGAACGCAACTGCACCGAAGGTTGAACCAATTCCTAACGAAGCGACGTTGAGAAATCCTCTCCGATTTACGGTCGTCATTTTTTAAATCCCCTATCTGTTAATCATGTGTGTAACGTGAATGGCAGTGATAGGTTAAGGCTTTCTAGTGTATGTAGTCAGCCATTCATGGCGCTTCGCGTCACCCTGAAAGAAACGAAAAATACAGATCTGTAGAACGGACACAGCATGCTGTGTCCGTTCAGTGGTCATTATTTAAACCAAGATATTCGACCAATTGGATATGTATTTTCATAATAGAACAGGTGTGACAGTTTATATTATAAATTAAAAATAAATTAAACAGGTTTGGAAATATTTTTCTGTTAATTTTATCTGTGTCCTGCGTTTCAGAAAAATCTTTATATTACTGCCCGCCTCTATTTTTTTTCACCTGCATAGTCAAACAATCTCATCGGCCCGCTTGCGCAGGAGCTCCCAGTTTTCGTCCACTTTTTCCTGGATAATCTTCACCTGCTTTTTGTCCAGGTGGGCGAACCGGCCCTGGGCTTTGAGATAATCTTCCACCGGGCGGGGGTTCGGGTTGTCACGCAGGATCACGCGCTTGCCGTCATACACCTCGTAAAGCGGGTAGACATTGGTTGTCACGGCCAGGCGCGAGACCTTGATCGAGTGTTCAGGCTTGATTTTCCAGCCGGTAGGGCAGGGAGAGAGAATGTTTATGAACTTGGAGCCGGGAGTCCTGCGCGCGGTTCTCACCTTGACCACCAGGTCCTCGGGGAAAGCCACTGTAGCAGCGGCTGCGTAAGGGATATGGTGGGCGGCCAGGATATCGATAATATTTTTTTTGGGTACTCTCTTGGGGTCTTTTTCCGGGGTGGTGGCAGTCCAGGCCAAAAGCGGGGTGCTCGATGAGCGCTGGATCCCTGTGTTCATGTAGGCTTCGTTGTCGTAGCAGATATAGAGATAGTCCTCATTGCGCTCGACAGTGCTCGAGAGCGCCTGGATACCGATATCATAGGTTCCGCCGTCCCCGGCCCAGGCCACGACCGTGGTGGATTTGAAACCGCGCCGGCGGAGGCCGTGGAGCACTCCGCTGGAGGTCGAGGCTGCTGCGGCAAAGGGAGTGTGAAGGATCGGCACGCGGGCGCTCGAGTAGGGAAAGAGGCCGTCGATAATCGAGCCGCAGCAGGCTGGAATCACGATTATCGCATCGCCCTCGAGGGCATTCAATACCTCGCGCATGGCTATCGGCTCGCCGCACCCCGGGCAGGCCAGGTTGCCGCAGCCGAAAGGCTCACCCTTAAGAAAGGGCGCGAGATCTTCTCTTGAGGTCATTAGTTCCCTGGTCAAAGCGCGTTTCTCCTTCAGCTCTTGAGTCCGAGCCAGTTCACCCTTTGCAGTGGTTTCCGCTCGGCGGATTCTACAGCCTCGACCATGCTTTCGATATGCTCCGGTACGGTGTCTCTGCCTCCCAGGCCGGAGACAAAACCGTAAGCCTGCGGGCCGCCTTTGCCCCCATTGTAAAGGGCCGCTTTCACTTCCTGGTAAAGCACCCCCTCGCTGCCCGGGCTTACCATCTGATCCAGCACGGCCACTCTCTTTGCGCGCCCGAGGAGCTTCGAGATCTCCCCGAAAGGAAAGGGGCGGAACATGCGGATCCTTAAAACGCCCACCTTTTTCCCCTTTTCCCTGAGCGCGCGAGCCACATAGCGGCAGGTTCCGGCCTTGGTGCCTGCCGTGACAATCACAGTCTCTGCGTCATCGACCATGAAAGCCTCGGTAAGCGGATAGTGCCTGCCGGTGAGCTTACCATACTCGGCACAGGTCTCCGCAGCCGCCTGTTCGGCCTTGCGGGCAGCCTCGAACTGATTGTATTTGAATTCCATGAAATATTCTGGGCTTGTGACCGCATGGAAGGTATGCGGCTTCTTAATGTCAAGAACGATCTCGGGCTTGTAGGGAGGAAGGAAATTGTCCACAAGCTCCTGATCGGGGATATCGACCGGCTCGGCGGTATGGGAGAGAATAAACCCATCGAGCAGCACCATGGCCGGGGTGTACACCCTTTCAGCGATGCGGAATGCCATGATCACGGTATCGAGCACTTCCTGGCAGCTCTCGCAGTAGAACTGCATCCAGCCGGTGTCCCGCTGGCTCAGGCTGTCCGAGTGGTCGCACCAGATATTCCAGGGGGCTCCCAAAGCGCGGTTGACATTGGCCATCACCACCGGCAGGCGGGCCCCGCTGGCCCAGTGCAGCAGCTCGTGCATCAGCGCCAGGCCCTGGCTGCTCGTTGCGGTAAAAGTCCGCACCCCGGCGCTCGAGGCCCCGATAACAGTAGCCAGTGCCGAGTGCTCGCTCTCCACCTTGATAAAGTCCGCATCCATCTCCCCGCGCGAGCAGAAAAGGCTGAGCCTTTCCGAAATACTGGTCTGGGGCGTGATCGGATAAGCGGCGATAACCTCTACGCGGGCCAGCTTGACCGCTGTGGATACCGCTTCGTTCCCTGTAATCAGGTCTTTCAGCTCTTCCTCTCCATTTTAATTACAGAACGCGGGCACTCCTCGGCACAGATGCCGCAGCCTTTGCAGTATTCTGTCTTGACCATGTAAACGTCGTCCACGGTGTAAATCGCCATGTCCGGACAGAAGATAAGGCAGTTGTCGCAGTCAACGCAAACACCGCAGTTGAAACAGCGGGAAGATTCGGCTGCAGTCTCCTCGCGGGTGAGGGCTCCCTGCACTTCCTGGCTGTCCCGCGGATTTTTTTCTACTTTGAGCTCAGCTTCCAGACGGGGGGCGGGCTTGAAATAATCCGTGTTTATCCCGCCAAACTCGACAGGCTTTCCCTTCTCCAAGGTCACGGGTACCGGGTCGGCTCCGGTAAATAAAAGGTGCATATTCCGCGCTGCGGCCAGGCCATCCGCCAAAGCGTGGCTGACCGAATTTTCACCCGGGATTATATCGCCCCCTGCGAAAATGTCCGGCAGACTTGTCCGCAAGCAGGGATCGACCGCCAGGCGGCTGCCCTCCCTTTGGCCCTGGCCATTCAGATACTCAAGCTCAGGCGCCTCGCCTACCGCAAAGACAACCGTCTCAGCCTCTACGTTAAACTCGCTCCCTTTCACCACTACCGGACGCGCCCGGCCTGAGTCATCAACTGCCCCTTTGCGCATGCGTACCAGCTTGAGAGCAGCAGCCCTGCTGTCACCTCCCGCCATTACGGTTGTCGGCGCCACCTGGAAATGGAGCGTTGCGCCCTCTGCCAGCGCCTGCTCGACTTCCTCGGGGTGGGCGGGCATCTCCTCGCGCGTGCGGCGGTAGTAAAGGTTCACGTTAGCTCCAAGACGCAAAGCGGCACGGGTCACATCAATGGCTGTGTTGCCGCCCCCTACCACCGCCACCTGTCTTCCGAGCCTGGGCGTTAAGCCGGTATTGAACGCTTTCAAGAAATCGAGACCGAAATACACGCCATCCAGATCGAGTCCCTCGACTTGCGGATCGCGCGAGCCGTGGGCCCCGGTAGCGAGAAAAAGGGCGCGGACCCCCCGGGCGATCTCAGCATAATCCTCCACCTTTTCGCCGCAGCGAAAACGGATCCCGATACTCTCCAGACGTTTGATCTCTGCATCCAGCAATGACCTGGGCATGCGGAACTCAGGCACTCCCACCCGAAGCATTCCACCCGGCCGGGTTTCCTGCTCGTATACTGTAACCGGGTATCCCTTTTTCCGCAGACCGTAAGCGCAGCCGAGCCCGGCAGGCCCTGAACCCACGATCACCACCGGCGGCCCTTCGATTTCCTCTGCCGGGGGCTCTATGGTCCAGCCTTCCGCGATGGCGGCATCTCCCAGAAAGCGCTCGATGCTGTGGATATTGACCGCCTGATCCATTTCTAGCCTGTTGCAGCGGAGTTCGCAGGTGTGGTAGCAGACCCGTCCGGTGACTGCGGGCAACGGGTTGGCCTCGACAAGCATCTCCCAGGCCTTGCGGTATTTTCCCTCTTTAACCAGGTGCATATATTTTCCGATTGGAACAGCGAGCGGGCAGTCGAGCGAGCAGGGCGACAGCTTATCCCGGTAAACCGGTGCGAAAAATGTCCAGTTACCGGTCTTGTTCCAGCGCATGTCATCCAGGCTGATCGAGACCGGAGGGAGGTTTTTAAGACCTGTAATCTGGACTCTTCGATTCATCTCTCATGTCCGTTCTGTATAAACTCAAGGCTTCAGGTATTCCCGGCTGTTTATTTCTCGACTCGATCCGGAAGCAAGACACTTTCATACGACTGGTGAACCGCGGCGACATTGGTTTCTGTTTTATGCTTAATCAGTTCCTCGACCGATTCGATCAACGCTTTCAGCGAGACAAATTGCGAAAAGCGGGCGAAAGCTCCCAGGATGGCTGTGTTTACAATCGGACTCGCCGCTGTTCCGAGTCCGAACTTGAGAGCGATAGAGGAGGCGTCAATAGTGGCGACACGAAAATCTCCCATCCCGCTGAATTCCTCAGGGGGTTTGGGAGAATTGACCAGCACTCCGCCTTTTTCTTTGAGCCCCTCGATTGCTGTCGGCGAGCCGGACAGCGTAGGATCTAAGATAATAACGTAATTGGGCGTGTAAATGTGACAGCGTAACTCGATCGGCCCGTTATCGAAGCGCACGAAGGCGGCCACTGGGGCTCCCCGGCGCTCCACGCCGAAGTGCGGAAAGGCCTGCACCCATTTTCCCTCTTTGAAAAGGGCATGGGCCAGCACATTGCAGGCGTACACAGCGCCCTGCCCGCCCCTTCCGTGAATCCGGATCTCAGTCACCAGCTCTGCCTTTCATTTTTGAATAAATCTCTTTTCTTTAGCTGGCAAATTATAAAGAAAGGAAGGGCTGAAGGCAAGGCGAATTTTTTGCCGAGGGTCATATATTCCGGTAGACAGCTTATATTCGGAGTTTTACCCCTTGTATGCCTGGCCGGCCTGCTGACTCGGCAGAAAATGCCTGATAAAAAATATTCTCCTGGTCGAGTCCTGCAAAGGGGGAGTATCACCTGCCCTTGTGCCAGCGGCAGGGAAAATCCTCTGCCCTGTTATCCCCTGTCGTTTGTGCTGGCACGCCTCTTGCTCCATTCTTCAGGCAGACATTTTTTATTTCTGTATCATCAAATAATCAATTAAGGAGGAGTCATGTTGTTCACGGCAAGATTATTCATACTGCTGGTCCTGGCGGCAGTGTTTTCTTTCGGATGCTCGGCGAACAAATTGACCGCAGTGGGCAGCGAGAGGATTATCGAAAAAAGCGGCGACAAGCCGGAATGGGTGAAAAAAATCCCTAAGGAAAGCCAGGAGTTTTATTATTTCCGCGGTTTCAAGACCAGCGCCCTCTCGCTCGAAGATGGTCTCACCGATGCCCGATCGAACGCCATCCGTCAGGTGCTGGAGATGATCCAGTCCCAGGGCCTGGTGGATTACAAAAAGGCTCGTGTGGAGCGCGGACTGGCAGAGGTCCGCGAGGACATCGGCAGCGTGACCTCGGACGGCCTGAAAATCCTCAGCCAGACAGTAGCCAGCGGTGTCAAGGAACTGGAAAGCTATACAGAAAAGGTCGAGCGGATCACCCCGAGCGGCCTCCGCTATTTCTACAATGTTTATACCCTGGTACGCTACCCCAAGTCTGAATTCGACAAAGCCGTGGCCCTGGCGGCTCAGGAACGCTCATCCAGGATGCGGGGCCAAAACAACGAGCAGGCCCAGGAGGTCTTAGAAGAGCTCGACCGTGGACTGCCCACTCACTAAAAGCACAGGCGCACCCGCAATGGCAGTCCATGAAAGACACCTGACCGCCGGATTCCCGGCCCTGACTCTCATCCTGTCAATTCTCCTCTGTACGTCGGCCGGCACGGCAGCGGGCCGGCGGATCTCGATCGAGGCTTCCCAGAGGAGGGTTCCTGAATGGGTAAGGCGGGTTCCGGAAGCGGATGGAACCTACCTTTACTTTGTCGGAAGAAGCACTGGTGCCAGGAGCCTGGAAGATTCAGAGAGCGAAGCCGCTTTCGATGCCGTGCGGCAGATAGTCACCATGACCGGTGTAGAGGCCTCGTTCACATACGAGAGGCTGCGCCGGACCTCGGATCTCCTTGTCACTGACAAGCTTGATGTCAGCGGCGAATCGGACGTTATCGGCCTTAAACGGCTGGCGACCTATTATCAGAAGCATGTATCTGCAGAGGGTGATACAGTAAAAACCTCATACAACACACATCTCCTGGTGCGCTATCCCATAAAAGAGCTGGAGGCGGAGAGAGCGCGCCTGGAACAAGAGAGCGAAAGCCGGGTAAAAATTGCCGAAAAACTTTTCGCCGAGAGTTTGCGGCTGGAAGAGGCGAAAGCCTGGGAAGAGGCTTTTCTGAAAACAGGCGAGGTTCTCCAGTTGATTGAAAGCCCGACTGTGCATGCCACGAATGAAAGCCTGATCAGGTTGTCGACCTTGAGAACCCCGGTCCTCGAGGCAGCCCGCCGCTTGGGTTTACAACTGCGCCGTGTCGCGGTGGAACCTGTGGCAGTGACTGACAGCCAGAACAAGCGCTCGATACCCGATTCCGTGTTGACCGACTGCCTGGCGGACGCCCTGTTGAACCAGGGATTCCAGCCGGAAAAATCGGTTAATTCTCTGCGCGCCAAAGTTTTACCGAGAGTGGTCGCCACCTGCAGGGAGGACGGCTCCAGCAGTCTGGACCATAGTTTCTGCCTGAGCCGCTGGACCGCCGCTATCCGTCTGGTCGATCCCCTGGATGACTCGGTCCTGTTATCCGAGATCTATTCGGCAAAGGGTTTCGGTCCGGATCCGCAAAGAGCGGGCTTGGATGCCCGGCGGAAGCTGAGGGCCGAGATTTTCACGAAATTTGCGCGCGCGGCAGGCCACAAACTCGATCTGAGTCTCCAAGAGGGCAGCAAGCGCAGCGCGCCTGCAAATCAAACCGCTTTTTAAGCTAAAACCTCAAGCTGATAAAAATGATTCTCCATTGGAGCCGGCTTTTTAAAATCATCTTACCGGCAGCGCTTTTCAGCTGCCTGTTGTTTGGAGTCCCAAGCTGCCGGGCCCAGGGTATGCTCCTTTCGATTCAGGATTTCGAAGCCCTGGGTGTCGAGGAGTCGCTGGCCCGCAGCGTAAGCGACTTGTTACGGGCCGAGCTCGCCCGCTCCGCGAGGCTGCGCCTGCTGGAAGAAACCGGCAGGCTTTATCGTTTGCAGCGGGAGTCAGCCAGGCTGCGGGACCTGTTTGAAGAAAAGAGCCTCCGTCATCTGGGAGAACTGCTTGAGAGCCGCTACGTGCTTACCGGCTCTGTCTCCAGGCTTGACACCCTGATAGTGGTGAGCGCCCGGGTGGTCGACGCCGAAACCGGTGAAGTTCTGGCCTCCGAGGTGGTACAGCACGCCGGGAGCCTTGGCCGGCTGGGCGAAAGTATCAAAGACCTCTCCCGCAGGGTACTGGCGCATTTTCCGCTGACCGGCAAGATAGTCAAGGTGCGGGGCGATACCCTGGTGGCGGATATCGGGCTGGCTGACGGCCTCCTGCCGGGACAGGAGCTGACAGTGGCCGACCTGGGGGACGGCAGGGCCGAAAGCTGGGGCCAGCCCTCTCTCTCGGTGCGCTGCCGGGTAGTATATGCGGATGACCGGACAAGCAGGCTAGTTCCGTCTATCCCGGGCAAGGCTTGGCCCCTGGGTGCCGGCTCTACTGTTCTCGGTATCGACACAGCCCGTGAGCTCGCCCGGACCCTGGAAAAAGAAACAAAGACCGGCCCCTCTGCACTGGAGAAGGCCGAGGAAAATTTCGGCTCGGTGCTGATCGAAAGCGAGCCTTCCGGCGCCCTGACAGTCCTCTCCGGTCTCGATGTCGGCCGCACCCCGGTGAAAGGAGCGCACCTCTCTGCCGGACGGCACCCTCTCTATTTAGACCTGCCGGGCTATCTCGAGGTGTCCGATTCAATCACCGTAGTACCAGGGACACTCAAGAAATACAGCTACGAGCTTGTCCGTCAAACCGGCCGCCTGACCATTTTCACCGTCCAACCTGATATTACCGTACGCATTGATACACTGGAATTCCCTGTTGGCGGCACAGGGTCGATCACTCTTGAGGAGTTTCCCGCAGGCACCCACAGGCTGGAGGCCAGAAAAAAGGGCTATGAGACTTACCGTGAAACCGTAGAAATAGATTTCCGCCAGGACAGCACGATCCGGATCAACCTGGTTCCGCACCCGGGAAGCCTGCTGCTGAATTCTGTACCCACAGGCGCCAGGATCTTTATTGACGGTATCTTTACCGGCAAGTCGACTCCCTGGCGGCTGACTCACCTTACCGCAGGAATCCATGTCGTGCTTTTGAGTATTCGAGACTACGGAGTAGCCCAGGATACTGTGGAAGTGCTGCCTGGAGAAGATCTTACCCTGGAACCGGAACTAAGACCCGGCTGGTTTGACTATACCCCTGTCGGTATGGCCCTCATACCTCGAGGAGAAAGGTTTAAATCGCAGGGTGACATTGTGCTGGTGGATTCTTTCTATATCGATATCCACGAGGTGACAAACCGCGCCTATGCTTATTTCGTCTCCGCCACCGGGTATAAACCTCCCCCTCACTGGTTGAAAGGGGCGCCGCCTGATGGTGAAGAAGACCATCCGGTAGTTAACGTGAGCTATGAGGATGCCGCCCGCTTTGCCGCCTGGTGCGGTAAAAGGCTCCCTACAGAGGTGGAGTGGGAACGCGCCGCCATGGGAGAGGAATTCCGGAAATACCCATGGGGAAACAGCTTCCAGCCGGGAGCGGCAAATACCTGGAGTGAAGGCCTGGGTCGCACAGTTCCTGTGGGAAGCTACCCCAGCGATAAAAACTCTTTCGGTCTTTATGACCTGGCGGGCAATGTTTCCGAATGGGTGGACTCCTGGCTCGACGGGAGAAAAATGTACCGGGTCTACCGCGGCGGCAGCTACTATGTCAACGATACAGATCCCTCCATGGCCAGCCGCGACGGCCTGTATCCGATAAGCAAAAACAAGTATATCGGCTTCCGCTGCGCGAGAGACCTGAAAGTCCGCTGGTAGTATATTCCGCTTCCTGGCCTGCGGGTCCCTATAAAAAGCAGCAGCTCCGCTTACAGGTTGAATATACAGCAAGGGCACGGCGCGCCGTGCCCTTGCTGGTTTTTTTCTATTTCCTGTGGGATAACAAAAAGAAAGGTTTGTTTTTTTCAATATACTGAAGGCAAGACATGTCTCGATATCACGGCCCGGGGACTAAATTAAAAAAGTCTCCAGCATGGAGCTCTGAATTCAGAGAGACACAAACAGGTAATCCCGAGTTAATGAAAGCTATTCCTCCCAGATATCGTCTTCTCCGTCTTCCTCCCAGTCTGATGAGGGTAATTTAACTGTAATCCCGCCAGAAGGTTTAGAACCGAAAGCCACCGCGCCCGAGGCCCGGCTTCCTACCGCAATCGCCCCTGCGCTTCTCCCCAGACTCAGGGCCACTGCCCCGGCTGACGCAAATAAGCCCACTGAAATTGCGCCTGCTGTAACCAGCCCGATACTCACCGCCCCTGTCGAGATGACACCTATCGCTAATTTGCCCACTGCAATCACACCGATAGCTTTCTCCCCGATAGCGACAATCCCACGGGCCGATTCACTCGAGATGTGCAGCAGGGGAATGCCCAGAATTTTTTTCTGGCTTACAAAATCAGCTTTCAAATTCTCAAGCATCTTTTCCCCTCCTTTAGCAAATGGAAATATTAGGATTCCTGCAGCAGTCCTGTCTGTAGAAAAAGATGTCAAAAAATCAAACCTGCCGTCACGCTGCCGGCTGCGAGACCCAAATCAATATTCAAATTTGTATATCCGAAAGTGACAAAATCCTTAACTGTCAGCGGACCATCTCATCTGAAAACACCACCTCGCCGAACCGGTCCGGGTCATGGAAACTTCTGCCTGAGACAGGAGACCAGGCGCTGGGTTCCCCGGGTTTTCCTGCTCCATCCGGGAGGTCGATCCGGTAGAGGTTGACCCGCCAATGGTCACCCGCTTCAGGCGGAGAATTGGGCGCAGTGTAAATGTCCGAAAACGGGAGGGCCAGCTCGACACTCCAGCCTTTATCCCGATCGGAAGGGTCGTTCAGCGTACCTTCAAGGTGCACGGCCCATTTTATCTCAAAGCTGTTCCAGGCCAGGATGCCTGTCAATTTGCCATTATCATTCAGAATGAAACCATCCCATAAGGTGTTGAGAGGATTGACTTCCAGCTCCAGATAGCTGTATTTGTCTCCATCAGGGTCGACAAAAACCTCCACCACCTCTTCATTGTACAGGGGCTCATCTCTCTTCTTCATTGTAGACCAGATATGGCTGTCTTCGCAATCCCAGGCAAAGTAGATATACTTGTCATCCCACACTATCCTGGCTGTGGTGGCCTGCTTGGGTTCCCCATTGTTTTTCAACACGAGCTTGATCGGTTCGGCCTTGCTCCAGACAGGCTCGTCCAGCCTGCCATCCACATTAATTGGGGATGGGGTCCGCCGGACTGTATAGTGATGGGTCGCCGCAGCCGCCTTGGAACCCCCGGCAGGATTGGCTGAAAATGCTGAGGTTAAAGCGAACAGGACTCCTGTCAGTGAGAGAAAAAAAGCTTTTTTCATCTGTTTGTCCCTCCTTCCCGGCGAACAGGGATTGGGCTGTCGTGAAAAATACCTGAAGGATTTGAATTATTAGTCACCCCAAATGGATGCCTTTTTTGCAAATAAGGATATCGGAATTATCTGACTGGGAAGACACACTACTTTGCGCCCTGAGTCAGGCTCAAAATTTACACAGCACCGTGGGCATAAACCACCTTGACCGGTTTTTCCGTGGTGCGGCGCGTGGCATGCGGCGTTCCCCTGGGGATATAAACTGCGCTTCCCGGACAAACCGGATATACCTTTTTCCCAAGCCTGATCTCACCTTCCCCGTCAACCACATAGACAGCCTCCTGGTCATCGTGAACCTGAGAGGGCCCGAAAGACTCGCTGGTATATTCTGCAACCCCAAGGTTGAACCCGCTTGTAGCCCCTTGTGCGCCGGTAATCAGATTTTTGCTCCAGCGGTCTGAATACTCATCCCTCCTGAGATCCGACTCGTGGACCGGCCTTAAATTTTCACTCATGCCCATTCTCCTTGACTGTTGATTCCATTCGGCCCGTTTAGTCTGTAAGGAAAATATAGGCCCGGCATAAATCCCGGTCAATAGCTAGCCTGGATTATCGATAAGCATTCAGGAATTTTTTTATCATCAAGGTTGAAAGTTTTTAAATATTTTTAAGCTGCTATTGTCTGCGGTCTTGTGAGAGCAAATTCCACCAACAACCCTTGTCTGGCGGATAAAACAGGAGTCAACCCAGCAGAAGGAAAAAGGATAGATCGCCAGTGGTAATTTTATAATCCCAGGAACAGGATCGCCGCCCCGCAGAGTGCAATTGTGAGCCCGGCGATAAAATGACTCAACCGCTCCAGCCACCCGAGCCTCGCT
>DATKXY010000263.1:0-13208 GCA_035528795.1 archaeon
CAGCAACGCTGTGCGGACTCGTAGGGGCGACCGGCGGTCGCCCGAACAGGGCGAGGCATGCCTCGCCACTACGTTTACTAAATTTGTAAATTGGTTTAAAACAATACGCTACACTATTTATGAATTCATGTACTAAGTCAATAGGCCATAAGATTAATATTGCCTGCCGTCATATCATATGTGCCTGTCGTTCTCGATAAATCCGTCGTGAAGCCTGATAATCCTCTTCGCATTTTCGGCGATATATTCCTCATGGGTCACCAGGATGAGTGTATTCCCAAGTCTATTGAGCTCATTAAACAGTTCCATGATCTCCTCGCCTGTTTTCGAGTCCAGGTTGCCGGTAGGCTCATCGGCGAGGATGATCGAAGGCTTGTTGACCAGGGCCCGGGCGACGGCCACGCGCTGGCGCTGGCCTCCGGAGAGCTGATTTGGCCGGTGCTCCAGGCGGTCGCCGAGACCCACTTCCCGGAGAGCTTCCGCAGCCATGTGCCTCCTTTGCTCGATGGGCAGTCCCCCGTAAATCATGGGCAGCTCCACATTAGCCAGGGCTGTGGCCCGGGGCAGGAGGTTGAATGTCTGGAAGACAAAGCCGATTTTCCGGTTGCGGATATCGGCCAGCTCGTCATCGCTCAGGTCGCTGACCCTTTCTCCATCGAAGAAATGCGCGCCGGAAGTGGGTGTATCCAGGCAGCCCAGGATATTCATCAGGGTGGACTTGCCGGAGCCGGAGGGCCCCATGATGGCCAGGTATTCGCCCTTTTCTATCCGGAGGTCGATACCTCCCAGGGCGCGGACATCGTAATTGCCCACCTTGTAGATTTTCACTATCTTCTGCAGATCGATCAGCATGGCGCGGGTTTTCCTCCCGATATACAGCACGTTTTTATCATAAAATCAAGGTTCTGGGCAACACACCAAACCCGCTGGCGCGGGTACTCCTCTTGTCAGAGGGGCTTCTCATCGCTCCCGGGCTGGTAATCTGACCACAGTCCAAGCTCCTCGCACATAACAGAGGGAAACATAGGTTCTATACATTTCAGGCAATTTAAAGAGTTCCCCGGCTTGATTCGTGAATAATAGGATTTCACAAAATCAGGTTGTTGGATTTTATGAAGCTATATTGCCTGAAATCCATGAATTAGTAGCGTGTAGAAGCCAAGTAATTTCCCTGCCTGTTCTGATATATGTACAACGCTCAGGCATGCCTTTCGCGCGCGGCTTTTTCGCGCGCGAGGCGACCAGGGCGAAGCGGAGTAGAAGTGTTAAAGCCGGGATTTACTTTTGCTTCTTTTAGTTATAAAAGAACCGGAGCTATGCGGAGCATAGCTTAGATCCACGCATGATATTGCGTGACTCTGGTTTTGCTTCTTTTGCCACTAAAAGAAATCAAAAGATACCTTTAATAGTTTTTACGGTTTCATAAAAAAACTTTCTGACATCGGCTAAATAAACCTATCTTGAGGGCATTTTAAAGACATACAGGATTTCCGCAAGGATATCGCAATCAAGACCGGAGATAACGCCTGGCCGCAGAAGGTAAAAAATTCTAGCCGGCTTCCTTGACCAGGCTCTTGCCTTTTTCCCAGTCGTAAAGGGTGTTTCGTTTGAGGTCCGCTACTGAGAGCTGGTACTGGATATAGGCCTCGAGAAAGTTCTGGCGGGCCTGGGTCAGGCGGTCCCGGTCGAGGGCCAGCTCCTGGCTGGTGATGTCCCCGTTGTTGAAGCGGGCCTGGCTTATCTCGAAGCCCCGCCGGGCGACTTCCTCACTCTTTTTCAGGGCCTCGAGACGGCCGCGGGTTTCTCTCAGCCGGGTAATGGAGGCGCGTACATCCTGGACCACCCGGCGCTCCATTTCCGCTTCGGTCAGCTCGCTCCTGTCCAGAATAGCCCGTGCGGCTGCCACCTCGGCGCGGTTCACCCCGGAATCCCAGATCGGAACCGAAAGGGTGAAGATAATTCCCCTGTTTCTGGGACGCTGGCGCAAGTCATCCAGGCTGGACCTGAAAAACCGGCTGAAGCCGGCACCATAGTCCAGGTAAGGATCGCTGACCCCGGTCAGATCGTAATAGATCCGGAAATCGCCCCTAATCGCGGAGCGGGCATCGGTCTCACGCAGCGTGATTTCAGCCAGACGGTGGTTGATCTGCCCCTGACGTATTTCAGACCGGTATTTGAGCCCGTACTGGACAGCCTTCTCTTCATCAACAGCGAAATCGGTAAGGGTAAAATCGGTCTTCACCGCCACGTTTTCCTCCAGGAGAAGGCCGATTGTCATCTTGAACTGGTCCTCCATCCGGGACAGGACGCTCTCGGCCTCGATCAGCCTGTTCTGGCTTTGGGCCAGGTCGACTTCCATCTGCAGCGCCCCCACTTCCGGGATCAGACCGGCATCAAACTTGCGGCGGGCCAGCTCGTAAGACTGCTTCTGCTGTTCCACTTCCTCCCTGGCAATCTCCAGCCGGCGAATGGCGCTGTAGAGGTTGTAAAAAGACTGGGTGACCTGGTAGACGACATCCAGCTCGGTGCGGGTGAATTCACGCTGGGCCTGTTCGTGCTGCAGGTTGGCCCTTTCCATGCCGAGTTTAAGGGTATTGGGAACGAACAAGGGCTGGCGGAACTCCAGGCGGAACGAGGAGTAAAAACGCTTGGCCTTCTCCACGACATCGAGCTGTTCCTTGAACACGGACTCGCGAACCTGGTAGATATCGGAACTAAGGATGAAACTGCCGTTGGTTGGCAGCGGCTGAGTGATCTGCAGCTGGCTCTCCCATCTCAGACTCCCCGTAGTGTTGTAGAAGGGCACCTCGTCCGGAAGCCGGTAAGACTGCACCTGTTCCGTGAAATCAGGGGATCTCAGGCTCAGGTCCACATGGGTCTTGAAACGTCCCTTGGCGGCGATCACGTTCTGTTCGGCCCCCAGGAGGGCCAGCTTTGCGACACGGGCATCGTAGCTCTTTTCCAGGGCCAGCTCGATCGAATTATCCAGGGTAAGGACCACCGGGGCTTCCTCCGCCGCCACGGGCAGGGAAAGCGACAGGAGGCTGAAAACCAGCGACGCGTAAACGAAAAAAGTCTTCATCTTTCCCTCAGGCAATAGTTTATCGTTTGATCTTTCCTCAAGCAAGGCAGCCGGTCCGACGCGAGGCAAGGCGACCCGACCAGGAATGTCTTACTCGTAGCGCAGGGCCTCGATGGGGTCGATATTGGCCGCGCGCCGGGCGGGAAAGGTTCCGGAAATAACGCCTACAGCTCCGGAGACAAAGAAAGCCAGGAGCACATGGAAGGGCGAGACTACAGCCCCGAACTTTCCGACCTGGCCCACGATCTGCGACAGCCCTATTCCCAGAGTCACCCCGATAACGCCGCCGATCAGGCTCAGGCCCACCGCCTCGAGCAAGAACTGGATGAGGATATCCTTCCTTTTGGCGCCCAGCGAGCGCCGGATGCCAATCTCATGGGTCCGTTCCAGGACAGTGGCCAGCATGATATTCATTATGCCGATGCCGCCGACAATAAGGGAGATGGCGGCAATGGATCCCAGGACCAGGTTATAGATCCGCCTTTCTTTTTCTTCCTGCTTGAGCAGCTCATAGGGGATCACGATATCGAAGTCTTTATTGCCGTAATGGCGGCGGCCTAAGATACGGCGGATGACGGCCCCGGTTTCCACGAGCTGTTTCGAATCGCTGACCTTGACTGTCAATTGATCGATCTGGCTGGCCAGCAGTTCCAGTTTGTCGAACCGTCTGAGAAACGAAGACAGCGGGACGTAGATATCCTGGTTCAGGTTGCGGGCGGCAAGCTCGCCCACGGTCTCGGTATAGAGAGAGCGGCTGCTCATTACCCCTGTAACCTCGAACCACTGGTCTTCCACCTTGATTTGCTGGCCCAGAGGGTCTTGCGTAGGGAACAGGCTCTTGGCCAGGTCCGCGCCCAGGAGGCAGACCCGCAATTCTTTGTCGTACTGATCCTGGGAAAGCGGCGAGCCGCTTTTCAGCTCATAGTTGAGAATCTTGAACAGCGCCGGCGTGATACCCACCAGGGTCCCTTTGGCGGATTTGTCCTGGTACCTGGCCTCGACGCCCAGCTCGGCCTGCGGGGCGACATTTTCCACAGTGGGAATGACAGCCCGGATCGCTTCTGCATCCTTGAGCGAGAGGCCCGGGGAGAACTTGGCCCGCGCCTCCTCGAGTTCCTGTGAGCTGAGAGCCTTGTCCCGGACAATGATATTGTTCACTCCCAGGACCTTGAACTTTTCCAGGGCCGCCCTCTTGGCTCCCTCGCCGATAGAGAGCATGGCGATTACGGAAGCCACGCCGAGTATTATTCCGAGCATGGTCAAAAACGAGCGGAGCTTGTGAACTGTCAGGCCCTCCAGGCCCATACGCCAGTACTCGCGCGTATCCATGCAGCTACTCCAGTGTCGAGATTTTTGAATTTCCAAATGCCGGGCGGTGTCTTTCGGGATAGAAAGAGGGCACCCGTCATCCACCCGGCAGGAATTCGCAACTCACGGTCATCCCGGGCTTGAGAATCCGGTCGGACCGGTTAATAAGCACTTCCACATCGAACACCTTGATATTCGAATTTCTATCCTTGCGGCGGCAGATATAGCCAATAGTAGTGATCGTGCCTGGGAACGCTATTTTAGGGAAAGCATCCAGCCGCACGGATACTTTCCGGCCGACTGCGATCTTCTGGACATCGGTCTCGTTGACCGTAGTGAGGACTTTCATCCGGGTCAGGTCCGGCAGAGTGATTATCGGCGTGCCCGGATGAAGCTGGTCGCCCACGCGGATTTTCTGCCTTGTACTCCTGTTGTCGCTGTAAACAATCATCCCTTCCGCCGGGGCGTGCAGGGAAAAATTATCAATGGCCTTTTCGGCGGTTTCGATGTCGTAACGGGTCTGGGCAATCCTGATCTGCTGGATGTTCACATCGTGTTCCTGGACCTGCCGGGTCGATTCTATTTTGTTCTGAACTTTGCGCAGGGCGATCAGCGCTTGTTCCAGCTCGAGCCGGGAGATTACTTTTCTCGTCTCTGATTCGTATTTCACGCGCTGAGTGTCGATCTGAGTTTGCTGGAAAGCAGAGAGGGTGGACTGCAGCTCACCGTTAAGCTGCTCCAGCCTGGACTGGTTGTCGACTTTCATTTTATTCAGGTCCGCCTGGGCGATAGCCAGTTCCTCCTTCTTGCTTTGCAATGATTTCAGCACGCCGGAAGTTTCAAGCTGGGCGACCAAATCCCCCTTTTTGACCACGGTGCCCTCTTTTTCCAGGAAGGAAATCTGGGGCTGACCGTATTCGAAATGATACCAGGGCATTGGGACGGCAGTATTCCGGACAGCCCTGAGTTCCCCTGTTTCCGTGAATGTACGGCGAACCTGCCCCTGGACTGTCCCGCCGGCCTGCTTCCTGTCGTCACGGCCGCCGCAGGCCAGAAGCAGGGGGGCAGCCACTGCTATCAGTATAAAATCGCGGAGCTGGATCATTGTTTCTTCTCTAGCGGAGAAGTCTTTTTCTCAGTAGTCTGCTCTATCTGAACAGTAGGGTCGACCAGGGCTATCCTGTCGCCCTCTTTGAGGCCCTCGCTGACAATCACGTAGTTGTCGCTCTCGATACCTGTTTTGACCTTGCGCGGTTCGAACCCCGAGCCGTTTTGCACGTAAACGATATTATCCCCGTTCTTTTTGAAGAGCGCTTCCAGGGGGATCAGAAGCGTATCCGGCACCCGGTTGACAATTATCTGGCAACTGACTGTCATGCCGGGCATCAGTTTTTCATCGTTCTCATCCAGGAGGATGGTAGTATCGAAGACTTTCACCTTGGAATTTCTCTTTTTATTCCTGGCCAGGGTGGCTATTTCCAATATATGGCCGCGGAAGCTGGTGTCGGGGTATACATCGGCCCTGACCTTGGCCGACTGGCCGAGATCCAGCTTGGAGATGTCCACCTCGCTGATCTCCACGGTCGCTTTCATGGAACTTAAATCCGGAAGGTTTATCAGAGGCCACCCCGGGTGAACCTGGTCATCCACCTGATATTTGTTATCGGTTACCCAGCTCTCTCGGATAATTGCGATCCCCGGGGATGGGGCAGTGACAGTCAGGCTGGCCAGGGTTTGTTCGGCCTGGTCCAGCCTGGTCCGGGCCTGCTGGACTTTCAGAACCAGCTTGCTGATTTCCTCGTACTGTACTTTCTTTTTGTTTTCAATATCCTGCCGTGCCTGTTCCAGCTGGATAGAGGCTTTCTCGAGGTCCAGCTCGATCTTTTTGCGGTCGATCTCCGCTTCGAATTCGGCCTTTTCCAGTTTCAGCTTGGATACCTTGTAAGAAAGCTTGGCGATCTCCAGGTCGGCGGAGAGGTCTGACATATCAGAAGCGTGATTTACCCGGGTCTTGGCCAGTTCAGCCTCGGCGATTTCAAGTTCCGCTTTGGCATCCGAGATGGCCTTCTGCACCTGGGAGGCATCGAACTGGATCAGCAGCTCTCCCTTTCCCACGCGCTTACCGTCATCCACTATTTTCGCGATCTTGGGCATACCCATGGACCACCTCAGGAAAGGGGCAATAATAACCTGCGAGTTGACCGCTTCCAACTGGCCGGTAACTATCACCGAATTGACAAACTCACCTCGTTTGACATTATATACCTCGATATTCCTGCCATCTTCCACGCTGCAGGAGACCAGCAGAGCTACTAGTACATGCAGCCGCCACAGGCGATTGAAACGACTCGTCACAGGACACTCCTTGAATTTAAGAGTACTATTCATTTTACCGGCCTGGCGGAGCCCCGCCTGTCTTTTTGAGCAGGGACTGGGGCGGTTCTTTCAGCGACAGCTCCTCGCCGCCCTGGAGTCCGGAAACCACCACCGAAAAGTCCGAATTTCCGGGGCCCAGCTCTACCCGGCAGGGCTTGAAATATCCCTGATCACGAATGTAGACAATATGCAGGCTGTCCTTTTCAAAGACACAATCCAGAGGGATAACCACTGCATCGGCGATTTCCCCTATTTTTATGGAACAGACAGAGGTCAAGCCCGGCACCAGGCCTTCTACGATGGAATCGACTACTACTGAAGCTTCTACACTCTTGACCTGCGAACTTCGCCTTACCCTCTGGGCCATTTTCGACACCCGCTTCAGATGTCCGCCAAGCTGCAGGTCGCCGAGCGAGGGGACAGTGATCGTGGCCGGCTGCCCCTCTTTGAGTTCCCTGACCTCGGTCTCCCTAAGTTGCAGCTTGACCTGCAAAGAATCCATTCCCGGTATGCTGACCACGGCCATGCCGGGGTACAGTGCATCTCCCGCCTTCACTTTCTCGTCCGTAAGCTCATTGGTCTGGTAAACGACATATCCATCGGCGGGCACCCTGAGCGTCAGCTGTTCGATGTTGCGCAGGGACGTGTTAGCCCTGCTTTCCCACTGTTTCACCTCGAGTAGTTTCTGCGTCCGTTCCTCTTTCTGGACCGCCTCGAGCGCCGTCAGTTTCTTCCGGCTTTTGGCGGCCTCGGTCTCGGAAATGGTGATTTCCAGCTTCTTTATTTCCCGGTCACGGGCGGCGATAAACTCGAGCCTAGACAATTGCAGCCTGGCGGATGCCGCCGAGGCCTCCGCACTCTCGATCTGAGCCTGGAGCTGGGCGAGCTGGCTCCGCTGTTCCGCCTCGGTTCTTATTAATTCGGAGCGGGCAATTTCGAGATCCCGCAGTGCGTTTTCGTAATCGGCTTTGAATTTATCCTCGGCAAAAGACACCACCACATCGCCCTTTTTCACATAAGACCCTTCGAGGGCCAGGTAGGAAATCTCAGGTCTGTAGGGCCAGATCCGCGGAGCGACCAGCACGTAAGATTTCTGGGCCTCGAGCACTCCCTCAATTTCCACAGTGATGTCGAAGTTTCGCCGGACTGCCTTACAGGTTAACGTAGAAGGCGGAGAGTTATCGGATGAGCAGCCGGAGTAAAAGACGATCAGTGAGAAAAGGAAAGCTGAAAAGAAAGACCTGGCGATTACTGCGCTCCCTTTTATCAATAGCATGCCCCGCCAGTCCATATTTTTCCCCGGCCTGAATTTGAAATCCATCACGCCCGGCCGACCTGGCTGTTTCTTCCAGTCCGGGGAGCCAGCGGTGCTGGATGCCGTTGTATATGTTAAAGACTTTTTCAGCCGCAAAATACATTTATCCGGTTTATTATGAAATAAAAAAATATAATCAGAAAAACCGTAAAGGAAGGGAAATCTCAGAGGCTTGCTCACCGTTGCGGATCATGACTCCCATCCATTTCATTTTATTCACTTTTTGGTCATTTCCGAATCAATCAGGTCTGCCGAATGGGATTTTCACAATAAAAGATATTTTCTTTTATACACTGCTCAACACTAAAAGGTTACATTTTTGTGTAAACGAAAAAAACCAGCCGCGGTCCCGGACCGGCTTTTTGATACCTGTCCCTAGTTTTTTTATCATCAGACATCCGACTGTTGTAATATCTTCGATTTTTCACCTGTTATTGTATGCTTGTGCTTCAACAACGACTATCACTCGTGATCAGTTGATGAAAAAACCAATTGGGTGAGCTAAGTCAATAGGCCATTCCGGTATAGTGGTAGAAGTTCCGGTCTTCGTGATTAAGTATGCATTCGGCGCTTCTGCAGTGTGATGCTAAAGCATTACAGAGGCCGTCCATCCGCCTGCCCGGATCTTGTCCGGGCAGAACTCCCTGTTCCGGAGGTGACAGGAGATTTCAGCCCGGGTAGGTCAGCAGGAGAGCAACCTGGCCGGCGAAACCCGAGATCACCGGGATGGTAAGGTTGTCGCTGATCTTGGAGATCAACAGCTCGTCAGCCGCTGCCACCACAGCCATGAACACGATAACAGTCCAGAGAGGCTCGCCGAAGACGCCCGGAGAATCCAGGGCGCCCTGAGCCTGCATTGCTTTCATCCACCAGACCGAGTTGCCCACATAAGTCCGCAGGAGGACAAAACCGACAGCCAGGTTTACTGCCAGGGCCACTGCCGAGCCCTCGATTGATTTTCCACTGAAAAATCGGGGTCTTATCCTGCCGAACCTCATTCCCACCAGGCAGGCTGCCAGGTCGCCGAAAATTGTGATCATGATTGCGGTTACCGCCACCCGGATGTCGAAGACCGCCAGGGCTACAATCACGCCAAGCATGGCATAGATCTCTGCGCCCATCTGGTCCTCTTCCTTTTCCCGCCTGAAATTGTCCCACAGCCAGCTCAGCACAGGCAGCCGCGCCCTGCGCTCCAGGCGCAGGTATTCCAGAATAATTCCGGCCACCAGCATAGCCACCAGGGCCAGCAGCCCGGCCAGGCGGCTGAAAAGAATCGTGAAAAAGAAGTAGGCACAGGGGAAAATCAGGATGAAGACATGGATCACTTTTCTACCCACCTCACCCTTGAAAGAGCTTATTACCATGTTTCACTCCTTTGATCAAGAAAACGCCCTGTCGAAAACACTTCACCGCACGGTAAGATCGACCAGGCCGCGATAACTCGGGGACCAGCGGAAAATTCCGCGAGAGTGATTATTGCTTGAAGTCCGGCAATATTCAAAATCAAGTCGATATTAGCTTCAGACAAACGCAGAAAAAATATACGATATTTTTAGCTGTGATGTCTATCCTAAAATTAAAGGCTATCAACTGAAATTGAGTGAAAATAACTTGAATTCTGGCACCGAACCGGTAATTTATTTGCTATATCCACAATAACCTATTTCAGAGAGAACAAGTCATGACGGCCCTCAGGAAGCGCTATATCACTACACTCCTGGGTATCCAGCTCCTTCTTATCCCCTTAACCAATATCCGTGCAGAGGGCGAGATAATTTTCTCCGATGATTTCGAGTCAGGCTCGCTCTCTGACCATTGGGAGGACATCAATTCTACCCGGAAGGGCGATGTCGAGCTCGAGACCAGAGTGGAAGATGTGTTTTCCGGCAAAAGATCGCTGTGCCTGACTGCTGCCGAAAACAGCGGGAACGCCTCTGTCGGCCAGGTGACCCACTGGTTCATGCCCGGTTACGAACAGCTTTATTACCGCTGGTATGCCAAATTCGCCGGAGATTTCAATGAGGGTAACCTCATGCACTGGACAATGATCGGAGGGAACAGCATTTACAATATGTGGTCGGCTTTTGGCAAGGCTGGAATCCGGCCTGCCGGTACCGATTTTTTTACAACCAGCCTTGAGCCCTGGCGGAACTGGGGCGAATACCCCCCTCCAGGGGCAATGAATTTTTACACCTACTACCCGGACATGACAGGTTCTCCTGACGGGAAATACTGGGGAAACCAGTTCCAGCCTCTGGTGCCTTACGTAATCGAGCGCGGAAGGTGGTATTGTTTCGAATTTATGGTCAAGCTCAACACCCCGGGCCTCTATGACGGCGAACAGGCATTTTGGATCGATGGTGTGAAGATCTTCCACGCCAGAAATATGCGCTGGAGAACCGTGGACTACCTGAAACTGAATTTTTTCTGGTTCAGTGTCTATATACACGAGGCCCACCAGGATAATACCTGCTGGTACGATGATCTTGTTATAAGCACCGATTATGTAGGCCCGAAGAATGGTCTCACCCCGGCTTCGCCAGAGGATTATGATTTAAACTTTGACGGCAAGATTAACGTAGCGGATGCGATCATACTGCTGCGTATGAAATTGTATGACCCGGAAGATGGCCGGACGGATTACAACCGGGACGGGAAAAGCGCAATAGCCGATATCATCCAGTTGCTGATAGATATTTTAAAGAACAGCTTTTCCGGTCTTTGAATAAATTTCTTCAGAAATTTTGAGAGTCGGTAATCAGACCGGAGAACATTTTACCGGGAGTGACTTGACGGCATAAATCAGAATATATAATCTCAATAATCGGATTCTTCCCTGATAATACAAACCCAAGGAGCAACGCCATGCTGCAGCGAATCGTGATAATGATCGCCGGCTTAGCCTGCCTGACAGTCAACCCCATTTTTTCATTTAACGCAGGTGAACGGATAGACCGCGGCCTGGTCGCCCTGGCCAAAGACCGCGGCGAAATATTTGTCAGCTGGCGGCTGCTGAAGTCCGATCCGGAAAATATCGTTTTTAATGTTTACCGGCGCCAGGTCTTCAGCGGGGCTTTGACAAGGGTAAACGAGAAACCGGTCTCAAAATCCACCAGCTTTCTGGATAACACCGCCGATCCCGGCGCGCCCTACCGCTACCATGTGTGCCCGGTCATAAATGGCAGGGAAGGTGAACCGTCAAAGGAGTTTTTCGTCCGCGCTTTTCCTTTCAATATCCCGTATGTCCAGATCCTCCTTCAGGGAGACTATACAGCCCGGAATGTGGCCATAGCCGACCTGGATTCTGACGGCGCCTACGATTATATCATCAAGCAGCCGGACTTTAACACCGATCCCTGGCGCGAGCCGGGCTACTGGAAGCGGAGCAGGGAAACTTACAAAATTGAGGCCTACACCTCCCAAGGCCGTTTTCTCTGGCGCTATGACATGGGCTGGGCTATTGAAGCCGGAACCTGGTATTCTCCCTATATAGTGTACGACCTGGACTGTGACGGGCGGGCCGAGCTTTACACAAAAGCGGGTGAGGGCGACCCGAGGGAAATCGACGGGCATGTCCTCGAAGGCCCGGAATACCTGGTCAAGATAGACGGTTTACGAGGGGAGCTGGTCCGGAAGATACCCTGGTTCAGCCGGGATGGTTTCGATACTATGAGTCATGTAACCCGCAACTTTCTGGCTATCGCCTACCTGGATGGAAAACAGCCTGCTCTGATCATGCAGCGGGGAACTTACGGCATCATTAAAACCGGCGCTTTTGACTCTGATCTGGAAAGGATATGGTACTGGGAAGCCTCCGGAGCTGATGAAAAATATCAGGGGCAGGGCCAGCACGGTCTTATCTCGGCCGATATAGATGAAGACGGGCGGGACGAGCTGGTCCTTGGTTCGGCTGTGCTGGACGATAACGGGAAAGCCCTCTGGACTACCGGCCTGGGCCATCCCGATGTCGGGTATGTGGCTGATATCGATCCCGGCAGGCCCGGCTTGGAAATATTCTACGGGATTGAGCCGGCCCGCCAGGAGAACGGCGTATGTCTGGCAGAGGCCCGGACCGGCAAGATCATCTGGGGCTATAAAGGCCCCACAAAACATGTCCATGAGCAGGGAATGGTGGGTGATATCGATGCCTCGCATCCCGGCATGGAGTGCTATGCCGGAGAAAGCGATCTAAGCCGGTTCTGGCTCTACTCGGCCCAAGGGGAGCTGTTAAGCGACAAAAGCTTTGGCAGCCTCGCCCCCCGAGCTGTCTGGTGGGATGGAGACATACAAAAAGAAATCGAGTGTGAAGGCAGGATATTTGACTATCACGGGGGCACAATTACGGAAATTGAAGGCGAGGTGATTGGAATAGCCGACTGCCTGGGTGATTGGAGAGAGGAAATAATCACCAGTCTGCCCGGCGAAATCCGGATTTACTCGACCACTATCCCGACTGAGTACCGCCGGGTCTGTCTGATGCAGGACAGGCAATACCGCCTGGGCGTAACAGCGGCTTCCATGGGGTATTTCTATCCGCCCCAGACCGGCGGAGTGCCTATGCCTTGAATTGACAATACCGCTCAGGGTCAGCGCCTTTGATAATGCTGTCCATCGGCAGTCAAGGCACGGTTTCAAGATTGGTGCGATGCCCTGAAACCCCGATTGCTATGTTCGCAGGTTAAAATCGGGTCGATTTGGCAAATGGTTTAATCAGTCAGGTCTATCCTCCGATACGACTGCGGAAAAACGGGGCAGTCAGATACGGCTTGACCTCACGCATTGGATTTTTTCCCTGCAGGATTTAACCCAGATTATTTACAGAATGCAGTAACTATAGAAATTTTTGAAGGTTAAGATGATCGCCGTAGGGACACGGCATGCTGTTTGGTAAAGACACATGGGTTACACTCGTTCGGACACATAGGTAACACTTTTTATGTTTTATCTGTTAAGGCATCTAAAGAAGGATATTCTCCGAGGCGAGCGTAGCGAGCCGAGGGGAATATCCTTATGCGCCGGTATTTGGCCCCCTCATCAGGGAGTTGAGTGCAATCCAATGCTCCTATTGAAAAACAGCCATAGCACACCAGATATACACCATCCTTGCGTGTTGGCCGAAGCGCCACA